>NZ_RWIL01000041.1:0-62413 GCF_009764635.1 Pseudomonas sp. PB103
CAGCTCCTACACAGGTCTCATGTAGGAGCTGCCGCAGGCTCGGGCCGCGATCGGACGATCTTTGATCTTCAGGCCATACGCATCCGCCGCGCCTTGAGCCCGGCAATCAACGAAGGCCCCAACGCCACCAACGCTGACCCCAACACCACCAACACCGCCCCGCCATACCCAAGCGCGTTGATCTGCTCGGCATGCACGTATTCCGGCCAGACTCCCGCCGCAATCGCCACCGCGCCAAACGTCACCAACGGCGTAATCGCCAACGTCGCACTGACCCGCGAGGCCTCCCAGTGCGCCAGCGCTTCGGCAAACGCGCCATAGGCAATCAACGTATTCATGCAGCACGCCAGCAGCAACCAGCCTTGCAACGGGCTCAGTTCCAGCGCTTCGAGCGGATGCACCCACGGCGTCAGCAACAACGCGCAGAACAGGTAGATCACCATCATCACCTGCAGCGAATTCCACACCGTCAGCAATTGCTTCTGACCCAGCGCGTAAAACGTCCAGACCGTCGACGCCAACAGCACCAGCAACACGCCGGCGGTGTAATCCGACAACGAGGTCAGCAGTTCAGCCAAACGCTGATTGAAGAACAGCACAAAACCGATCAACAGCACCAATAACCCGATGCCCTGGCCAATGCTGAAACGCTCCTTGAACACAAACAGACTGGCGATCAGCAGCATGATCGGGCCCATCTGCACCACCAGTTGCGCGGTGCCGGGGCTGAGCAGATTAAGGCCCATGAGATAAAGCACGTAGTTACCGACCAGGCCGAGCACCGCCATCAGCACCAGCCAGCCGCCCTTCGGCCCGAGTACCTTGCGGCTGGGCAAGCGTTTGACCGAGGCCAGGTAAATGAACAGGCACCCGCCCGACACCAGCAGACGAAACCAGGTCACGGTGATCGGGTCCATCACCAGCAACACCTGTTTGAGCTTGATCGGCAGGATGCCCCAGAGGAACGCAGTCAGCAGCGCAAGGAACAATCCGTAGACCCAACGACCGGATGAAATGTGCATGCGAACCCCAAAGCCTGCTGACGAGTGCGCTCATTCTAGGCGTGCCGCCGGGCGCGACACAGGGACAGTTAAGGCCAGGACGCGAATGAAACTGTGCAGGTCGCAGCATTAAATTGACGCGTTGCCGTTGATCGGCTGGCCGGGCAGGCCAAGTGCTTCAGGCATAAGCTGATTGGATCCGTTCCAGCGCAACAGCCAAGGAGACCGATCATGTTAGGAATGCGCGCCCACGACAGCGCCCCCGCCACGCACTTTCGCAGCGACCGTGTGTGCCGGATCAATGGCGAACTGTTTTTCAGTACTCGGGAAAACACCCTTGAGGGGCCGTTTGAGAGTGCCGAGCAAATTTCGAAGGAAATTCAGGTTTACATTGCGCGGATGCAAGGTCTGGATTCGAAACGTTAGGCGGTGGTGATCCAATCGCTGGCAAGCCAGCTCCCACAGGATTGCTGGCTTACACAAATTGTGTGAACTCTACAAAACCTGTGGGAGCTGGCTTGCCAGCGATGACGATTTCACAAGCGATAAATAACGCTCGATTTAACGCACCGCCTCAAACAAACCGGTCGCACCCATCCCGCCCCCCACACACATGGTGACGATGCCATAACGCAAATTACGCCGCTGCAACTCACGCACCAGATGCCCGACCTGCCGCGATCCGGTCATGCCAAACGGGTGACCAATCGAAATCGAGCCACCGTTGACGTTGTACTTGTCGTTATCGATCTCCAGCCGATCACGGCTGTACAAACACTGCGAAGCAAACGCTTCGTTCAGCTCCCACAGATCAATGTCCGCTACCTGCAAACCTTTCGCCTTGAGCAGTTTTGGTACCGAGAACACCGGGCCGATGCCCATCTCGTCCGGCTCGCAGCCGGCCACGGTAAAGCCACGGAAAAAGGCTTTCGGCTTCAGGCCCAATTCCAGCGCTTTTTCCAGGCTAATCACCAGCGTCATCGAAGCACCGTCGGACAGTTGCGACGAGTTGCCCGCCGTCACCGAACCGTCTTCAGCGAACACCGGTTTCAACCCGGCGAGGCTTTCATAAGTGGTGTCCGGGCGGTTGCAGTCATCGCGATCAACTACGCCATCGAGAATCTGCACCTCGCCAGTGTTCTTGTCTTCAACGCGATACTTCACCGCCATCGGCACAATTTCATCGTCGAACAACCCGGCCGCCTGCGCCTGCGCAGTGCGGATCTGGCTCTGCAACGCGTAGCGATCCTGCGCCTCACGGCTGACGCCATAACGCCGCGCGACCACTTCGGCGGTCTGGCCCATCGTGTAATAGATGCCCGGCGTCTGCTGTTTGAGCAGCGGGTTGATCAGGTGATCGGTGTTGACGCTTTTCATCGTCAGGCTGATCGACTCGACACCGCCGGCGACGATGATGTCGCTGCAACCCGAGGCAATCTGGTTGGCGGCAATCGCAATCGCCTGCAAGCCAGACGAGCAGAACCGATTGAGGGTCATGCCGGCCGTGCCAGTGCCCAGACGCGAGAGCACCGCGACGTTGCGGCCGATGTTGTAACCCTGCGCGCCCTCGTTGGAACCGGCGCCAACGATGCAATCCTCGACGCTGGCCGGGTCGATGTCATTGCGCGTGAGCAGCGCGTTGACGCAGTGAGCCGCCATGTCATCGGGGCGGGTCTGGTTGAACTTGCCGCGAAAGGATTTGGCCAGGCCAGTCCGCACGCTGTCGACGATCACCACTTCACGCATGGCATACCTCATTGTTGTGGTCGGTTGAGAGTGAACCGAGCATAAGTCCACCCGATTGCCGACCGCGACAATCATTCACCCCGCGTATGCGTGCCCATCGCCTCAGTCCTTGTGCTTCTTGGCATGCTTGTCGGATTTTTCGAAAGCGTCTTCCAGCGCGCGGTTGATCGTGCGCAGCACTTTGACCCGCGCCCAGCGCTTGTCATTGGCTTCGACCAGTGTCCACGGCGCGATTTCGGAGCTGGTGCGATCAACCATATCGCCGACGGCGGCGCGATAGGCATCCCACTTGTCGCGGTTGCGCCAGTCATCTTCGGTGATCTTGAAGCGCTTGAACGGGATCTCTTCGCGCTCCTGAAAGCGCTCCATCTGCGTGTCCTTGTCGATCGCCAGCCAGAACTTGACGACGATCACCCCGGCATCGGCCAGTTGCTCTTCGAAGTCGTTTATTTCCCCGTAGGCGCGCAGCCAGTCGGCGGGCGTGCAGAAGCCCTCGATCCGCTCCACCAGCACGCGGCCGTACCACGAGCGGTCGAACACGGTGAACTTGCCGCGCGCCGGAATGTGCCGCCAGAACCGCCACAAGTACGGCTGCGCACGTTCCTCTTCAGTCGGCGCGGCAATCGGCACGATGTTGTACTGACGCGGGTCGAGCGCCGCCGCGACCCGACGGATCGCCCCGCCCTTGCCCGCCGCATCGTTGCCTTCGAACACCGCGACCAGTGCATGGCGACGCATGCGTTTGTCGCGCATCAAGCCCGAGAGCCGCGCCTGTTCGGTGATCAATTGTTCTTCGTAATCTTTCTTGTCGAGGCGCTGGGTCAGGTCAAGGCTGTCGAGCAAATTCAATTGATCGACCGGGGTGCCCAGCGGCGCGGCGCTGACATCATGAGGATGCACGTCCGGACGTTTCAACGCATTTTGCAGACCTTCAAGGAGGATCTTGCCGACCGCCAGGCTACGGTAGTGAGCGTCCATGCCTTCAATCACATGCCACGGTGCATAGTCGCGACTGGTGCGGCGCAGCACGCGCTCGCCGTATTTGACGAATTTGTCGTAGGTTTCCGATTGCTGCCAGTCGAGCGGGCTGATGCGCCAGCTGTGCAGCGGATCGTCGGCCAACGCTTTGAGTCGCGCCTTCATCTGCTTCTTCGACAGGTGAAACCAGAATTTGAAGATCAACGCGCCTTCGTCACAGAGCATCTTTTCCAGACGCTCGGCGCCGGCAATGGCCTGATCCAGACGCGGGTCCTTGAACAAGCCGTGCACCCGCCCCTGGAGCATCTGGCTGTACCAGTTGCCAAAGAAAATCCCCATCCGCCCTTTGGCCGGGAGCATCCGCCAGTAACGCCAGGCCGGTGGCCGTGCGAGTTCTTCATCGGTCTGCTGATCGAAGGTGCGCACCTCGATCAGCCGCGGATCCATCCACTCGTTGAGCAACTTGACCGTCTCGCCCTTGCCCGCACCTTCGATGCCGTTGATCAAAATGATCACCGGGAAACGTTTTTGCTGCTGCAACTCGAACTGGGCTTCCAGCAGCGCTTCGCGCAATGCCGGGACGGCGGCCTCGTAGGTGTCTTTGTCGATGGCGTGACCGATTTCAGCGGATTCAAACATTGGACGGCTCCTTCCAGGGTTCAGCAAGACTAGCGGATGATGACAACCTCTGAACAGATCGCAGCCTGCGGCAGCTCCTACACTGGAATGCAATCCACCCTGTAGGAGCTGCCGAAGGCTGCGATCTTTTGACATTTTCCATGCCCCCCTGGATCAGACATTGCCATGGATCAAGCACCCCTCGCCCGATCAGCTAGAATGGCCGCCTTGTCGTTGCCGAGCCTGCCATGAAACCCGTATTGCCCCACGCCCAACTCGATTGGGATGACCAAGGACGCCCGCGTTCGCGAGTGTTTGATGACGTGTATTTTTCCGACAAATCCGGTCTGGATGAAACCCGTTATGTGTTCCTTGAACAAAACCGCCTGGCCGAGCGTTTTGCTGCGCTGCCGGCAAGCGGTCGCTTGGTCATCGGCGAAACCGGTTTTGGCACCGGGCTGAATTTTCTCTGTGCCTGGCAATTGTTCGAGCAACACGCCGTGGCCGGTGCGCGGCTGCATTTTGTCAGTGTCGAAAAATACCCGCTGAGCCCGGCCGATCTGCAACGGGCGCTGGCCCTGTGGCCAGAACTCAAGCCGCTGGCCGACCAGTTGCTGCGCCATTACGTGGCGATCCATCAGGGTTTTCAGCGCATCACATTGGCCAACGGTCGCGTCACCCTGACCCTGCTGATCGGCGATGCGCTGGAACAACTGCCGCAACTCGATGCACAGATCGACGCTTGGTTTCTCGACGGTTTCGCTCCGGCGAAAAACCCCGACATGTGGACCGCCGAACTGTTCGTCGAACTGGCACGACTGGCGGCACCCGGCTCGACCATCAGCACCTTCACCAGCACTGGTTGGGTACGCCGTCTGCTCAACGCCGCCGGGTTCAAAATGAAACGCACGCCGGGCATTGGTCACAAGTGGGAAATCCTGCGGGGCGAATTCCTCGGCTGGCCGTCAGAGGTTGCACCGCCCGCCGCGGAAAAACCGTGGTTCGCCCGCCCTGCTCCGGTGACAGGCGAACGTCGGGCGCTGGTGATCGGCGCTGGACTGGCCGGATGCGCCACTGCTTCCAGCCTCGCCGCGCGCGGTTGGCAAGTGAGTTTGCTGGAGCGCCACGATGGCGTGGCGCAAGAAGCCTCGGGCAATCCGCAGGGCGTGCTGTATCTGAAGCTCTCCGCCCACGGCACGGCGTTGTCGCAACTGATCGTCAGCGGTTTCGGCTACACCCGTCGCTTGCTGGAAACCCTGCAACGCGGCACCGATTGGGACGATTGCGGCGTGCTGCAACTGGCGTTCAATGCCAAAGAAGCCGAGCGCCACGCGCAATTGGCCGCAGCCTTCCCCGAAGACTTACTGCAATGGCTCGACCAGCCCGAAGCGCAACAACGCGCCGGCATCGGTCTGGCCCAGGGCGGTTTGTACTACCCCGAGGGCGGCTGGGTGCATCCGCCGGCGCTGTGTCAGGCGCAAGCGGCGCAACCGAACATCGAACTGCTCAGTCATCGCGATGTGCTGGAATTGCGCAAAGTCGACGATCAGTGGCAAGCCTTCGACGGTGACCGCTTACTGGCCAGCGCACCGGTCGTGGTGCTGGCCGGCGCTGCCGAGATCAAACGTTTTGCGCAAAGTGCCGAACTGCCGCTCAAGCGCATTCGCGGACAAATCACTCGCCTTGCCGAGACCGCAGAAAGCCAAGCCCTGACTACCGTGGTCTGCGCCGAAGGCTACGTCGCCCCGGCACGTTTGGGCGAACATACCCTCGGTGCGAGCTTCGATTTCAACAGCGACGACCTGACCCCGACCATCGCCGAACACCAAGGCAATCTGGCGATGCTCGAAGAAATCTCCAGCGACCTCGTGTCGCGTCTGCTCATCAGCGAACAGCCTGTCGAAAACCTTCAGGGCCGCGCTGCCTTCCGCTGCACCAGCCCCGACTATTTGCCGATCGTCGGCCCCGTTTCCGACCGCGAAGCGTTCAATCAGGCATACGCCACGTTAGCCAAAGATGCCCGCCAAGTCCCGGACGTGGCCTGCCCATGGCTTGACGGGCTCTACGTCAACAGCGGCCACGGTTCTCGCGGCCTGATCACCGCGCCGCTGTCCGGTGAATTGCTCGCCGCGTGGGTCGACAACGAACCGTTGCCGCTGCCTCGTAGTGTCGCCGAGGCGTGCCACCCCAATCGCTTTGCGCTGCGCCGTCTGATTCGCGGCAAGTAGCTCTTACCCTTGGGGCATGGCGCAGATCCCCAGATTAACCAGACGTATCGCATCGTCGGTCAGGCGTGTCAGCACTGCTTCCTCAGCCAGTTCGCGCTGGAACTTGATCGCATCCATCTGACTGAGATAATCCGCGGAACTGAGTGTGCTCGCCTGCCCGAACACGGCATCCAGCTGCGGTGAAAAAATCTCGTCAATACTGGTGAACTGGCGGCTGAACGTGCGTTTGAGGTAATCACACCAGAATGGCTGGCGCTGCAGAAACGTCACCCACTGCGCTGAAGCTTCAGCCGCAACGATCCTGTTCTTCGCGATGTCCAGATCGGCAGGGGTCACACCGCCCAGTAGTGCATAACGCATGAACCGCGGCTGGCCCGGCAAATCCAGGTCATCGGCGAGGCCGGTGCGATACGCGAGGTTGACCTCCAAAGGATCGGCGGTGGGATTCTTGTCAGCATGTTCTTGAGCGATCTGGTTCAACTGATCCAGGCGAAACAGACCACGGCCGAGTTTGATCAGGGGTTTGGCACCATTTACCCGACCTTCAGCAGGGTTGATCACCCTGTCGACTTCAACGGCGATTTCCAGATGACTGAAGTTTATTGCCGCACTGTCCGTACAGTTGATCGGATTGGCCGCCAGATCGAGGATCTGTTCGTACAACGGCGCTCGCTGCTCCGCCGCTTCGAGTACCGCCCAGACCCGTCGATGCATGTCTTGGGTCGCTTTCTCGGAATCGGCGGTATGACTGAGTTCCGCCAGCAGATGGAATAATCCTTCGGCCCTCGGATCATCTTTGAATGCCGTCCAGATTCGGTTACGACGATTCCAGTCCTCCCCCGCGCCGTCAGTGAACCAGAGCGATCGCGCCTGGTTTTCGTCGAGACGGGCATTATCGTTATCCAGATAGCCCATGCCGACGCCGATGTTTTCCCGGTAATTCGACAGGTGCGTGTTGCTGACATCGGACAGTGGATTGAATCGCAGGTTAAGTGTCTGACTGAAACGTCGCGGGGTTTTGAAGAGCCAATCCGGCAATACCTTTATTTCGTTGTTGCGCAAATCCACCCAATCCAGATTCGGCAAACGTGCCAGACCGTTGGGCAACTCCGTAGCACCGGTCTCGCGCAGTGCCAGAGAGCGCAATTTCAACATATGGCTGACATCCGGGGTTGCCCCCAGCGGATTGCCGCTCAGGTTCAAACTGTGAAGCGTGCGCAACTGGCTCAGTTTCAGCAGCGTCTGCTCGGTCAGCTTGATCTGGTTACCCGCCAGGCTCAACCGACCCAGATCAGGCATGAACGAGAGAATTTCCGGCAGCCGGGTGAGCTTATTGCGATCAAGCTCCAGGGATTCAACTTGCTTGAACGAGCGGAGGAAATACGCGATATCGTCCCCTTGCTCCATGTTCCTCAACGACAATCGCTTGATGTGGTCGAACTTCAGACCAGGTGGCAGAGTGGGCAGTTTGCCGACTCGCATGCCGTCCAGATTCAACGTACAAACGGGTTGACCATTGACGTCTCTGACCCATAAAAGTCGCCGAAAACTGTCCTCGATCAGTTCAGCGGTGGCTTTGCGACTACGACGCACCTCTTGCCCATCCCCGCCGAGCGCCCTTATCGCGGGCTCATCGTCGCTCCAGAGTTCCAGTGCATCGCGCAGGCTGCGCAGATCCTCACGCAACGCTTTAACACCGGTTGCCCGGGTCAGCGGGTCATTGCCCAGTTGATCGATAAATTGGCTGGCCTGGGCTTCGCTGTAGCTGGGGAAAAGCCTCAAGACTTTGCGCAGCAGTGCTCGCGGATGAGTCGTTGTCATCACCTGATCGGCCTGCACACAAGTCGGCTCGAAAACAACCGACTCAGACTTGCCGGTGGTCAATGTACGCGCAGCGACCTCGCGCTCGTCCAGTGCAGTTTCAAGCAGTTTGTTGCGTAGTCGAGCACCATCAACAGGCACCGGATCGGGGAATCCGGCGGCGGCACGTTGCGCAGGAGCCAGCGCCTTGAGAATGGCGTGATAGAGATCGTCAGCCCCCGCTTCAACCCGTCCCAGCGATTTGCTGTCGCCGTCAAACACCTCATACCCGCCATTGGATTTAACCAAATAGCGGGTGTTCAAGGGCGTCGCCGGCTCAGCACCAATCGCTTCCAGCAAAGACCCGTTCAGGGTTTTTTCTCGTAACTCAAGCCGCAGCTGCGCATCCCAGCCGCTCAAATGAGGCAGTAACTGTATGGCCAGCTTTTCAGTGTCCGGATTGGCCATTGCCGGCAAATGAAGCCCGATCAGCGCACGATCAACACGTACCTGATGGGTCGCGGCCCTGACCTTCTGCGCCAGACCGACAGGCACTCGACCGCTAGAACGCAGATGCACACGCTCGACACTCGGCGCCTGATCGATAAGACGCTGCGCATGGCGCGCCGGCAGGTCGACAAACGTATTGCGCAGCTTCTGCACATCGTCAGCCTCGATCCGGTCGTAGCGTTCATACATTCGCTGGAACACCGCCGGACGATCAGCCTTGAGCCCTGAGCCGAGTTTTCTAGCGAGAATCTCGCGTTCGTTCTGACGACCGAGATTGCCCCCCAGCAAGGCATCGACTTCCCTCTGATACAAACCATCGATCACCGTTTGCAGCAATTGACCTTCAGCCAACTGGTCTTCAGTGATCACCACACTCAGTCGATCATCGCGCACCGTGGTGAGGGGGTAGGTTGCCGTGACTTCGCCGGCGGCATCGGTGACCGCAATGTAGCGGTCTGTCGGCCAGCCGGGCATCCTTGGCAACGCACGCAATTGTTCATGCACAGGTTGCCCTGAGTGGGTTTCGCCCCGCTCAAGCTCGCCGATGAGCACGCGTAACCGTCGCTCCGTACGCAGTCGCTCTACGCTGTCGCGCAGCCGCGATGACAGCGGCAGATTGTCGCGCAAGGCACGCTGCAACGCTTCGTAGCGGTTGCCGCTGATCCTGCGCATCATGTCCAGTTCGGCATCTGTAAAATCACACAGCTGTGGATCGATACGTTTGAGGGTATACGCCGCGCTGCGCCACTGTTCGGTGTCTTCGGCCGGAGTGCGCCAGCCACCTTCGACGTGACGTTCAAGCACAGGGGTGAACGCTTCAGGGCGCCCGGGATGTTGCAGACGCCAGCTACGCGTTGCCGAATCGGTAGTGCCCGCAAGGATTCGGTGCCCGACCCGACCGTAAAACCTGCTGCCGATTTGATGAAGATCTTCGGCACCGTCGGCCAGCGTGAATCCGCGCGGAAGGTCATGCTCGTAAGGGCCTAAATCTGGCTTCCACAGACGCGGTTTGCCGGCCTGATTGTAAATCGCGGTGAACTGGCCAAAGAACGTCGGGTGGGAGCGCACCAGATGGCGTCCGAGCGTGCCAACGACTTTCTGCCCCCCCGCGAACACGCCCATCAGTGCGATGTTTTCCACGACGCCGAGCAGATGGGACAGCGCTTCCTGCTGGTCGCCCCGCTGCCAGTCCTCGACGCCTTCATACACCTCGCCAAGCAATTGCCCTACCGCAACACCCATCATCAGTTGGCCGAGAACCGGTACAAAGAGTCCTGCTACGGAGGCAACGCTGACACCGAGCTGGAGAAAGTCCAGCAGACGTTTGCGGCGTGCATCATCATCAATATCGGCGGTCGGCACCGCCAGTTTGCGTGCATCAACCTGCATTTTGCCCACGTGACTTTGCACCATGAACTCGAACAACGGCACCGTGATCGGCAATGACCTGATGGATTCCAGCTCGGCGGAATCGGCAACAGCCTTGAAAAAATCTGCCTTGTCATCTTCATCAATGCTGTTGGCGAAGTAATCCTTGTAGCGCCGATCCTTCAACTTTTGCGTCAGGTACTGTTTGAACGCATTGAAACTCGGGTACTCGTACAACGCGCGCTCGGGCTCTCCCGCCATATACACCAGGCACGGTTCTTGAGGATGCGTTTCGAACGAATGGGCGCAAAACACCACGACACCCCAGACGCAGCTGTTGAAAATCTCCAGGCCTTGCATCATCAGTGTCTGGTCGTTGTAGTGCAGCGTCGCTGCCGACGCCACACCCTCGGCGTCAATCAGCCGTTGCACGGCCTGCAAACCGGCAGGTGAGATGTGATGTCTGATCGCGGCAAGGTGGGTGTCCATTTGCAACAACAGCTTTTTCATTTTCGCCATGTCGCGAATCATGGTGTTGCGTACCACGACCTTGCCGTCAGCCCCCAAAAGACCGAAGACCTGCTGAAAATGCGCCTGGTAGCGTTTGCCAAGGTCCAGCTCTCGGCATAGTCCGGCAAAGGCCGCCACGGTCAAACCGCTGACGCCAGCCGTGGCGCTGTGCACGACAACCTGACCGCCGACAGGAAAATCACCTGCGGTTTCCTCAGCGGTGAAGTTCTGCATTGCCGCTTGTAACAGTGTCTGCGTGGCAGCCGGAAAGGTTTGTACGCCGTTTTCGTCCGTCGATAGGGGCTCGCAACCGCAATCGGCACCCGGCAAGCTCAGGAAATCTTTTTCTACGTCGAAATTCACTGGCCATTTGTGGCGCAGCGCGAGGTTCAGCTCATCGATACAAAAGGTGTGCAACGGCTTGAGCGTGTCCAGCTCCCTCTGGACTGTCAGTTGAACGGCATGCAACTCCCGGGTGGTTCGATCAATCGCCGCGAGTTGGATGGCTGAACATTTCAGCAAAAAAGCAGGCAGGCTTTTTTGCAAGGCTTCGGCGCTGTCGAGATCGCCAGTGGCGTCAAGCAACGTGTTCAAAGTCAAATCCGGAGACTGCGTTTTTATTTCTGTGGTCGGCATCTGCAATAGTCCTTTATTGCGAGGTTCGAACGTCGACCATATCAACACCGAGGAAGAATAAAAAATCTAAAAAAACGCCTGAAATCCCGCTGATTCAACAGTTTTTTGCATCGATAAAATATCTATATACCGCCATTCGATTTCAATCAGCTGTTAAGTGAGATGAGGCAAGTCGCGTCATTGCGCAGGGTCGAATCCACGCGCTTATAACTCATCGTTCTAAAACTCCCACCACCGCACCGGGTCAGTTTCTGAGTACCGGCCATTTGGCCGCTGAAGAAACACCCTCCCCAACGGAAAAACCGGTAAGGACTTTATGTGCGGATTAGCTGGCGAGTTACGTTTTGATCAACAACCTGCAGACCTTGCAGCCATCGAGCGAATCACCCATCACCTGGCGCCTCGCGGCCCTGATGCGTGGGGCTTCCATGCCCAAGGGCCGATTGCCCTGGGCCATCGTCGCCTGAAAATCATGGACCTGTCGGACGGCTCGGCGCAGCCGATGATCGACAGTCAACTCGGCCTGTCGCTGGCCTTCAACGGCGCGATCTATAACTTCCCGGAATTGCGCGCTGAGCTCGAAGCGCTGGGCTATGCCTTCTATTCCGGTGGCGACACCGAAGTGCTGCTCAAGGGCTACCACGCCTGGGGCGAAGCGCTGCTGCCGAAACTCAACGGCATGTTCGCGTTTGCCATTTGGGAGCGCGACGCCAAGCGCCTGTTCATCGCCCGTGACCGTCTCGGCGTGAAGCCGCTGTACCTGTCGCGCACCGGCCAGCGTTTGCGTTTTGCCTCGGCCCTGCCGGCGCTGCTCAAGGGCGGCGACATCAACCCGATTCTCGATCCGGTGGCGCTTAATCACTACCTGAATTTCCATGCCGTGGTCCCTGCGCCACGCACCCTGCTGGCTGGCGTTGAAAAGCTGCCACCAGCGACCTGGATGCGTGTTGAAGCCGACGGCACCACCGAGCAGAAAACCTGGTGGACGCTGCCTTACGGCCCACACGACGACGAGAAAAATCTGACGCTGGAAGACTGGGTCGACCGCGTGCTCGACAGCACTCGCGAAGCGGTAGCGATTCGTCAACGTGCCGCCGTCGATGTCGGCGTGCTGCTGTCCGGCGGTGTCGATTCGAGCATGTTGGTCGGTCTGTTGCGTGAAGTCGGCGTGGAAAACCTGTCGACCTTTTCCATCGGGTTCCAGGATGCCGGCGGCGAGCGCGGCGACGAGTTCCAGTATTCGGATCTGATCGCCAAGCACTACGGCACGCAGCACCATCAACTGCGCATCGACGAGAAAGAGATCATCGAGCAACTGCCCGCCGCGTTCCGCGCGATGAGCGAACCGATGGTCAGCCATGACTGCATCGCGTTCTATCTGCTGTCGCGCGAAGTGGCCAAGCACTGCAAGGTGGTACAGAGTGGCCAGGGCGCGGACGAGCTGTTCGCCGGTTATCACTGGTACCCGCAAGTCGATGGCGCGGCCGATCCTTATGCGGCCTATCGCAACGCGTTCTTCGACCGCAGTTACGACGACTATGCGGCCACCGTACAACCGAAATGGCTGACCGCGAATGATGCCGCTGGCGACTTCGTCAAAGAGCATTTCGCACAGCCCGGCGCTGATGCGGCAGTCGACAAAGCTTTGCGTCTGGACAGTACGGTGATGCTGGTCGACGATCCGGTCAAACGCGTCGACAACATGACCATGGCCTGGGGCCTGGAAGCGCGCACGCCGTTTCTCGACTATCGACTGGTTGAACTGTCGGCCCGTGTGCCGGGCAAATTCAAGCTGCCGGATGGCGGCAAGCAGGTGCTGAAAGAAGCCGCGCGCTGGGTCATTCCGAGTGAAGTGATCGACCGCAAGAAAGGTTACTTTCCGGTGCCCGGTCTCAAGCACTTGCAAGGCGACACGCTGAACTGGGTGCGCGAACTGCTGCTCGATCCGAGCCAGGATCGCGGCCTGTTCAACCCGGCCATGCTCGACAAACTGCTGACTGATCCGCAAGGCCAACTGACGCCATTGCGCGGTTCGAAACTGTGGCAACTGGCGGCCCTGAACCTGTGGCTCAGTGAACAAGGAATCTGATCGATGAAACCCCACGCCACGGCCATCAACCAACGCCTGATTCGCGGTCAGACACCGTCCTACGAACGCTTGCAGGCACGGCTGGCCGAAGATGGCAGCACATTGACGGCCGACCCCATTGCGGTGCATTGCGGCTGGGGCCGGTTGCTGATCGGCCACACCTTTCCCGACCCGGCATCGCTGGCTCGCGAGTTGCTCAATGAGCAACCCGGCGAGCGTGACATTGCCTTGTACGTCGCCGCGCCGCAGCAGATTCTCGGCCTGGAACCGACGCAGCTGTTTCTCGACCCATCCGACACGCTGCGCCTGTGGTTCAGCGATTATCGCCAGGCCACTCGCGTGTTCCGCGGCTTCCGTATCCGCCGTGCGCAGAGCGAGGCGGACTGGCAGGCGATCAACCTGCTGTATTCGGCACGCGGCATGTTGCCGATCGATGCCACGCTGCTCACCCCGCACCATCAGGGCGGCCCGGTGTATTGGCTGGCGGAGGATGAGGACAGCGGCGCGGTGATTGGCAGCGTCATGGGCCTGAACCATCACAAGGCGTTCAACGACCCGGAAAACGGTAGCAGCCTGTGGTGCCTGGCGGTTGATCCGCAATGCTCGCGGCCGGGTGTTGGCGAAGTGCTGGTGCGTCATCTGGTCGAGCATTTTATGAGTCGCGGTCTGAGCTATCTCGATCTGTCGGTGCTGCACGACAACCGTCAGGCAAAAAGCCTCTACGCCAAGCTCGGTTTCCGCAACCTGTCAACCTTCGCGATCAAGCGCAAAAACGGCATCAACCAGCCGCTGTTTCTTGGTCCCGGCCCGGAGGCGCAGTTCAATCCGTACGCGCGGATCATCGTTGAAGAAGCGCATCGGCGCGGCATTGATGTGCAGGTCGACGATGCCGATGCCGGGTTGTTCACCCTCAGCCATGGCGGCCGTCGCGTGCGCTGCCGCGAATCGCTGAGCGACCTGACCAGCGCGATCAGCATGAGCCTGTGTCAGGACAAAAGCCTGACGCACAAGGTGCTGAAAGCGGCCGGTCTGAATCTGCCGTCTCAGCAATTGGCGGGCAATGCCGACGACAATCTGGCCTTTCTTGATGAGCATCAACGGGTGGTAGTCAAGCCGCTCGACGGTGAACAGGGCCAGGGCGTCGCGGTGGATCTGCAGAACATCGAAGAGCTGCAGCAGGCCATCGAAGCGGCCAAGCAGTTCGACAGCCGCGTGCTGTTGGAGAGCTTCCACGAAGGCCTTGATCTGCGAATTCTGGTGATCGGTTTTGAAGTGGTCGCGGCGGCGATTCGCAAACCGGCGGAAGTGGTCGGCGATGGTCAGCATTCGATCGGTGCGTTGATCGAGGCGCAGAGTCGGCGTCGCCAGGCGGCCACCAGTGGCGAGAGCAAGATTCCGCTGGATCACGAAACCCAGCGCACCTTGCATGCGGCCGGGTATGACTACAGCAGCATTCTGCCGGCGGGTGAGCATCTGTTCGTGCGCCGTACGGCGAATCTGCACACCGGTGGCACGCTGGAAGACGTCACGGCGATTCTCCATCCGACGCTGGTCGATGCGGCGGTGCGTGCGGCGCGGGCGCTGGACATTCCGATGGTCGGGCTCGACTTGATGGTGCCAGCGGCGGATCAACCGGAGTACGTGTTTATCGAGGCCAACGAACGCGCCGGGCTGGCCAACCATGAGCCGCAGCCGACGGCGGAGCGGTTTGTCGATTTGTTGTTTCCGCACAGCCAGCCGGCCATTTCTTGATCCTCTAGTGACTGGGCTGACGCTATCGCTGGCAAGCCAGCTCCCACAGGTTTCGCGGTGTACACAACACCTGTGGGAGCTGGCTTGCCAGCGATGAGGCCCGATCAGGCAATACAACACGATCTCTCATCGAAACCATCGATGTGCTCAACCCATCAGGAGTTTCCATGACCCTACAAATCCCCGAACCGGATCTCAACTACCTGCAAAAAGTCCTCCTGGAAATGCTCGCCATTCCCAGCCCTACCGGCTTCACCGACACCATCGTGCGCTACGTCGCCGAGCGTCTCGAAGAACTCGGCATCCCATTCGAAATGACCCGGCGCGGGACCATACGTGCCACGCTCAAGGGCAAGAAAAACAGCCCTGACCGCGCAGTCTCCGCGCACCTCGACACCATCGGCGCCGCCGTCCGCGCGGTGAAAGACAACGGTCGCCTGACCCTCGCTCCGGTCGGTTGCTGGTCGAGTCGCTTTGCCGAGGGCAGCCGGGTCAGCCTGTTCACCGACAACGGTGTGATTCGCGGCAGTGTGTTGCCGTTGATGGCGTCCGGGCATGCGTTCAACACCGCGGTGGATGAGATGCCGATCAGTTGGGATCACGTCGAATTGCGTCTGGACGCCTACTGCGCGACCAAGGCCGATTGTGATTCGCTGGGCATCAGCGTCGGCGATGTGGTGGCATTTGATCCGCTGCCGGAGTTCACCGAGAGCGGCCATATCAGCGCCCGACACCTCGACGACAAGGCTGGCGTCGCGGCACTGCTCGCGTCCTTGAAAGCCATCGTCGACAGCGGCCAGGAGTTGATGATCGATTGCCATCCGCTGTTCACCATCACCGAAGAAACCGGCAGTGGCGCGGCGGCGGCATTGCCGTGGGACGTCAGTGAATTTGTCGGTATCGACATCGCACCGGTTGCGCCGGGGCAGCATTCCAGCGAACACGCGGTGAGCGTGGCGATGCAGGATTCCGGCGGGCCTTATGACTATCACTTGTCGCGGCATTTGCTGCGCCTGGCCGCTGAAAACGAGCTGCCGGTGCGTCGTGATCTGTTCCGTTATTACTTCAGCGATGCGCATTCGGCGGTGACGGCCGGGCACGATATTCGTACCGCGTTGCTGGCGTTTGGTTGTGATGCGACGCATGGTTATGAGCGCACGCACATCGACAGTCTGGCGGCGTTGAGCCGGTTGTTGGGCGCGTATATTCTGAGCCCGCCGGTGTTTGCGAGTGATGCGGCGCCGGCGAATGCTTCGCTGGATCGCTTCAGTCATCAGATTGAACATGACACACAGATGGAAAGCGATACGCGGGTGCCGTCGGTGGACAGTCTGGTGGGGCAGCGTTCGGATAGCTGATCCGGTTTTTGTTATGGCAGGGCTGGCCCCATCGCTGGCAAGCCAGCTCCCACAGTTTTTGCGGTGAATCGCATATTCGTGAACGCCTTCAAACCCTGTGGGAGCTGGCTTGCCAGCGATGAGGGCGGTACTGACTACACAAAACTGGCAGGCAACCGGCATTCGCCGTAGCATCCCGACATTGATTCAGCCGAGGTGCCCATGCTCATTCCCTACGACGCTCTTGAGGTCGACACCCTCACCCGCCTCATCGAAGATTTCGTCACCCGTGACGGTACCGACAATGGCGACGACACGCCGCTTGAAACCCGCGTGCTGCGCGTACGGCAAGCGTTGACCAAAGGTCAGGCGCTGATCGTCTTCGACCCGGAAAGCGAGCAGTGCCAGTTGATGCTCAAGCACGACGTGCCCAAGCACCTGTTCGACTGACCCTCAGCGGGCCTTTTCCGCGCGCTGTTTGCGCTGGATTCGGTCGTAGACTTCGGCACGGTGCACATTGACGTTCTGCGGCGCATCGACACCAAAGCGTACGCTGGAGCCGTTGACCGACAGCACACGCAGGGAAATGTCGTCACCGATGGAAATCAACTCACCAACAACACGGCTGAGTACAAGCATGGGGTTCGTCCTTCAGGATTAGCAAACCCTGAAGATGCGCGGCTTGCCGGCGCGCGACAATGCGTGACCGGCAAATCAGTTTTGCCTTACACGCTCTCAGGTTTGGAGCCGTCAGACGCTTCCCACAAAACCATCAATTCAGGCCGCAGAGAAGCGCGGCCCGAACAGAATCACGCTGGCACCGATTACACACAACGCCACACCGATCCAGTCCGAACCCAATGGACGAACGCGCTCGACCACCATCAGCCAGCCAATCGACGCGACGATGTAGATGCCGCCGTAAGCGGCATAGGCGCGACCGGCATAGTTGGCTTCAACACGGGTCAGCAACAACGCGAACAGGGTCAGGCTGAGCAGCGCAGGGATCACCCACAACGCACTTTTGCCTTGGCGCAGCCACATGAAGAAAGCAAAACAGCCGGCGATTTCAAACAATGCCGCGAGGAAGAACCACAGGTAATTGAGCATTGCTGCATCTCGTCAGGGTGATCATTGTGGCCACCCTAACGATGCAGTCTGCAACGGGCAAGCTCAACCGTTGTTCTGCTTGGCTTTGGCGCGCATTTTCTCGGCCATCGAGGTCATTTCGTTGTAGAGCAGTTGCGGATTCTTCTGCTTGATCGCCCAGGCCATGCGCCCTTGTTCGTGGGGCAGGATCATGAATTCACCAGCAGCAACTTGCTGATAAATGTAGTCGGCGATATCGGCGGCGGTAATCGGCGAACTTTCCAGCAACTTGCCGACCGCCGCTTTCATCGCTGGCGTCGGGCCACGGAACGAGTCAAGCAAGTTGGTCTGGAAGAACGATGGACAGACCACATGCACGCCGACTTCCTGTTGCGCCAGTTCGATCAACAGACTCTCGGAAAGTGCCACCACGCCGGCCTTGGCCACGTTGTAGTTGCTCATCGCCGGGCCCTGCATCAAAGCGGCCATGGAGGCGATGTTGATGATCTTGCCTTTGCTTTGCTCCAGCAGCGGCAGGAAAGCCTTGCAGCCTTTGACCACGCCCATCAGGTTGATCGCGATCTGCCAGTCCCAGTCTTCCAGCGACAGTTCGCTGAAGAAACCGCCTGATGCCACGCCGGCGTTATTGACGATGATGTCGACGCCGCCGAGCTTTTCTTCGCAAGCTTGGGCGAAGGCGGTGAGCTGGCTGTAATCGCGCACATCGCAGCGCTGGACGAAGCCGTCGCCGCCCGCCTCGCGGACCATTTTCAGGGTTTCCTGCAGGCCGGGTTCGCTGACGTCGGACAAGGCCAGTTGCCAGCCTTCACGCGCCCAGCGCAGCGCGATTTCGCGACCCAGGCCTGAGCCCGCGCCAGTGATCATCATGCGATTTTGCATAGCAGACAGCCTTGTTGTTCTGGGGAAGATGCGCGGAGTGTAGCGAAGGTTGTGTGTGCGCCCACGCTCCATCAAGTTGCTGAATACAAGGTCAAAAGATCGCAGCCTTCGGCAGCTCCTACATGGATTTGTGTAGGAGCTGTCGAGTGAAACGAGGCTGCGATCTTTTCGCGTCAAAGGAAATAATCGACTAATCCAAATACATTAAAAAAACATTGAATTTTCTTTCATTCGCACCAGTCGGATTTTGTAAGCCGTCTGGAATTACTTAGTCTCCAGTCGCCCCTTGAACACCAAGACTTCTCGAACTCTCTCAACAAGGAAATCGACATGGGCACAATTCTTATCATTATCCTGATCCTGTTGCTGATCGGTGGTCTGCCGGTCTTCCCACACTCCAGAAGTTGGGGTTATGGCCCGTCGGGCATCATCGGTGTGGTGTTGGTCGTGCTGCTGGTACTGTTGCTACTTGGCCGGATATAAGCGTCTAACCGGCAAAAAAAAAGAGGCCCTTTTCAGGGCCTCTTTTTTATTGCGCGGACTTACTTCAATCGCTTAGTCCGGCTTGCCATTAACCACACCGGCGGTGTTGTCCATCAGGCTCTTGGTCGCCGTTTGCAGGAACGCTTCGAGTTTGTGTTTCAACTCGGCGGCGCGCGGTGCATCAGCAATGACCTCGGCACTTGGGTTGGCGCCCAACTGGTACTGATAGACCTTCGCCGACATGTCCTTGTCTTTCGGCAGCACCAGAATCTGGTCAGCCGTGACGATGGCGGTGGTCTGCTCGCTGCCCGACGGCTTGATCACACCGAAACCGGTGTCGCCTTCCGGCAGGTTCAGCAGGTCACGACCCCAGCACTGATGGCGCACTTCGCCGCCCACACGACCCATGATGGTCGGCACGATGTCGATTTGCGTACCCACGGTGTGGTCACGGGTGCCGAACTTCTCCTGGATGCCCGGGGCGATCATCAGCATCGGCACGTTGAAGCGGCCCAGATCCATTTCGGTGATCTGGCGCTCGTTGCCGAAACCGTGGTCACCGACGATGACGAACAGGGTTTCCTTGAAGTACGGCTCTTTGCGCGCCTTCTCGAAGAACTGACCCAACGCCCAGTCGGAGTAGCGCATGGCGGTCAAGTGTTCGTTGAGGCTGCCACGATCAGTGACGCGCTCGACCGGCAATGGCGACGGCAAGGCGTATGGCGTGTGGTTGGACAGGGTTTGCAGCAGCGCATAGAACGGCTTGCCGTTTTCGCGCTTCTTCAATTCGATCAGACCACGGTCGAACATGTCCTGGTCGGATACGCCCCACGTTGGATCGGAGAACACCGGATCGACGAAATCATTACGGCCAACAAAGTTGGTCATGCCCTGGTTGCTGAAGAAGCCTGACTGGTTGTCCCAGGCGAAGTCACCGTTGTAGACATAGACATCATCGTAGTCACGGGCGCTGAGCAATTGCGGCAGGCCAGACAGTTTGTGGCTGCCTTCCGGGGTCTGCATCAGGTATTCGAAACCTGGCAGGTTCGGGAAGCAGGCCATGGTCGCGAACATACCCTGGTGGGTGTGTGTGCCGTTGGAGAAGAAACGGTCGAACAGCAGGCCTTCCTTCGACAGTTTGTCCAGGTACGGCGTGATGTTGCCTGGCGCGCCCAGAGCACCGACCGAGTGACCGGCCATGCTTTCCATCAGAATTACGACAACGTTCTTGATCGGCAGGGTCTTGTCGGCGGGCGGCGTGTAGTCGCGGCGCACGGCGGCGATGTCGGCATCGACCAGTTTGTCGTCCGGCATGACCAGCATCTGGCGCACTACTTTCTGCGCTTCTTCTTGCGGCAGTGTGGCTTTCCAGATGTTGTCGCGGTCTTCGCCCATGCGATCTTTTGCAGCGGCGATCAGCGACAGCGTACCGTTGAGGCCGAGTTGGTTGGCGAAGTTCGATTCGGTGGTGTAGACGTCACCCCAACGCATTGGCGGGCCTTGACGCAGCGTGCCACGCGCAGCGACCACGCAGATCAGCAGGCAGACCACGAATACGGCGAGGCGCGCATACCACGGCGCGACCTGACGCGTGCCGACGCTACCGCCGCTGAAAGGCCCGCGCGGACGTGTTGCACGATCGGCGCCCTTGAACGCCAGCGTCAGAATCACTGTGCCGATGACCCACGCCAGCAGATAACGCACGACCGGGAAACCGTACCAGAGCATGCTCATCACGGTTTTCGGATCTTCTTTCACGTACTGAAACACCAGGCCATTGAGGCGCTGGTGGAACTCACGGTAGAAGTCCATCTCCATCAGGCCGAGAAACAACGCGACGCTCGAGGCGACGGTGAGCCACAGACGGAAGAATCCGCGTGCGGCCATCGCGCGGGCACTGAACAGCGCCAGCACCAGCGGAATACACACGTAGACCACCAGACGCAGGTCGAAACGCAGACCGTTGGCGAAGGCTTCGAGGAAGGTCGAAGCCGGGGTATCGAGGATCATCTCGCGGTTGTAGACCAGCAGCGCGAGGCGCAGCACGGAAAACATCACCATCATGACCAGTGCGCAAAGCAGCGTGTAGGCCAGATGCGATTTGACGGTCGGTTGCAGCAGGCGACTGGAAGATCGCTGCTGATTCAGGGCGTCCGGGTTTGCCATGTCGTTTTAGGACCCATTGAAAGTTGAAGTTGCAAAAATACAGCGGCGCCATGCCCTCTATTGGTCATTCCAGACCCCGGGGCGTGCGCGGAGCGCAAATGTTGCACGATCACCCGCACCATTGCCATTGATTACTGCCCTGCCCCCAGACACTTTCATTTAGAGCAGGCACAGCGTGTAACAGCGCGGGCGAATTGTCTGGAACACTTTGTGAAAATTTCGTGCAACGCATATCTGGAAACACAATATAGATACAAAACAAAAACGCCCCGAATCGATCGGGGCGTTATCTGCAAAGCACGACGATTACTTCTCGGCGCGCTCTTTCAGGGCTTTAAGTGTGTTGAACGGTGCGTCAACCACGAACTTGTTGGCCACCATCGCCGGCACGCTGCCACCTGGCTCGGTGTGCACTTGATAGGTCACTTCGACCTGATCACCCTTGGGCACGAATTTCCAGAAGCCTTTGACTTGGGCCACACGGACGAAACCTTTTTCTTCCGGAAGGTACTTCGGCACACCTTCCAGGTTACGGGTCAGACTGCCATCGGCGCCTTCAACGGTGGTGATGTGCAGCACCGAGTCACGCGGGGTAACCGGCCAAGGCGTATTGAACTGAGTGTAGGTCCAGCTCTGGTCGCCTTCGTGCTTGAGCAATTTTTGGGTCTTGCACTCGTGAATCCAGGCGCAGGCGCCGGAAACGTCTTCCTGCAACGCGCGCAGTTTGGCGACGGTGGTCTTCATCAGCGCCACGCCCTGGTAGGACTTGTAGTCCGAACCCGGCACTTCGCTCAGTGAAACCTTGATGCCTTCTTCGTTCTTGGCGACTTTCCAGTCTTCTGCCTGAGCGACCGAAGTGGCCAGCACAGCGGTCAAACCACACAACACAGCGATACGATGCAGCGAACCCATAGTCTTATTCCTTATTGTTGAAGTTCCGTTCGTTTGACACATCACGCCGCCGTCATTTGCTCCCACCAGCCGATCAGTCTGATCGCTTCTTGCGAACTGCTGCCGCAGACTTCGATGTCGGCAGAGAAGCCGGAACAGACTGCCGGACGCTCCGGGCGGCCGAAAATGCTGCACAGGTTTTCGACCGAGAGTTGCACGCAACGTTCGCCGGCAGGTTTGCCATCAGGCATGCCGGGAATCGGCGAACTGATGGAAGGGGCAATGCAGCAAGCGCCACAGCCTTCACGGCATTTCATGACGAACAATTCCTCGCGACGGGCGATGTGTAAAAGGGACGCGGAACAGAGTAACCGCTAAAACGGCTGTTTTAAATTGCCTGAACCGGGGTTTTTAGAGATTACTGAATGTGACTGACCAGTCTCCGACAAAGCGTCTGGTCAGCGGGTCACAGCGGGGACGAATTTACTGCTTGAATTCGAAATCCAGCGCAGCGCCTTCCACTTCGCGGCGCTCATCGTTGCGCAACTGCAACTGCATTTCGTTGCTGAGCAAGCGGCCATTGAGCTGAAAGCCGCTGTTTTTCTCGCCAAACATCTGCGGCAGGATCGGCTCGCGTTTCGGCAGGTCGACGGTGCCCTTGGGTTTCAGTTCCTGAACCATGTCTTTGGGCAGGCTGAGGTCGAGTCTGGCCGCCGGCAATCTGGTTTTCGCCACTTCACTGGCGGGTTTCGACTTGGACGCAATCGGCGCGCGTTTCTTCACGGGTTTGGCTTGCGGCTTCTTCGCCGGGACTGCCTTTTTCGCCGCCGGTGCCTTCTTGGCACTGGTCGTTGCTGGCGGTTTTTCCTGAACCGCAGCCGCCATGACACCGGGTGCATGACCGATCATCAGCATACACAGCACAACCCAGGCGGCAGGAACAATCGCTTTCATGGACCCAACGTGGCTAACGGCAGAGGGCCATATGCTCGCTTGTTGGGCGCGACAAGACAAGCATGAACGTCCGCTCGTTCAGAATCCGCCAGCCGTTTCCTGACACAGTTGGGTCGCCAGCAGCCCCAGGGTCATCAACGCCCGCTCGGCCTCGCGATTCCACGGAATGCCGCAATTGAGACGGATACAGTGGTTGAATTGCTCGGTATTACTGAAGATCAGCCCCGGTGCAATGCTGATGCCCTGCTGCAACGCGCGGATATGCAACTCCTGAGTGTTCACCCTCCCCGGCAGACTCACCCAAAGGATGAAACCGCCCGTGGGCCGGGTCATTTGCGTGCCTTCGGGGAAGTACTGCTGCACCGCCAACTGGAAAGCGCTGAGGTTTTTTCGGTATTCCTGACGGATGTACCGTAAATGCCGGTCATAACCGCCGTTTTCCAGATAAGCGGCAATCGCCATCTGCGTCACGCTGCACGCCGAATGGGTGCTGAAGGTCTGCAGACGCTGGATTTCCTGCTGGTACTTGCCGGCAATCATCCAGCCGATGCGCACACCGGGCGACAGGGTCTTGGAGAAACTTGAGCAGTAAATCACTCGGTCCAGGCGGTCGTAGGCTTTGAGGGCTTTGGTTTTGCCTTGCTCGAACATCAGTTCGCCATAAATATCATCTTCGACAATCTGGATATCGAAATCCGAAGCCAACCGCAGCAACTGCTTCTGCCGCTCTTCGGGCATGGTGCCGCCCAGTGGATTGCTCAAGCGCGTGGTCAGCACCAGCGCTTTGATCGACCATTGGTTGGCCGCCAGTTGCAGGGCTTCGAGGCTCATGCCGGTAGCAGGATCGCTGGGGATTTCGATGACTTTCAGGCCGAGCAGATCCGCCAGTTGCAACAGACCGTAGTAAGTCGGTGACTCGGCGGCAATCAGATCGCCCGGCCGGGTCAGCACCCGCAGCGACATCTGCAGGGCATCGACACAACCGTGGGTGATCACCACTTCCGACGGGTCGACCACCACGCCGGCATCGCGCATACGAATCGCCACTTGCCGGCGCAACGGTTCAAAACCGGGGCTGAACATGTAACTGAAGGCGCGCGGACTATGGAACCGGGTGACCTTGGCCAATTGCTGATGCAGCGCGCGCACCGGCAAATAATCGACGCTGGGCACAGCGGCACCGAGCGGGAATACGCCTTCACGACGCGACTCGACCAGCACTTGCTGAATGATGCTGCTGCGGGTGACCAGGCCTGGACGCTCGACCCGGGCGATATCCGGCGTCGGCGCTGTCAGCGCGGGCGTCTGGTGCACGTAATACCCGGACTGCGGACGTGCGCGAATCAGCCCCTGATCTTCGAGATTGGCGTAGGCCTGCAACACCGTGGCATGGCTGACGTTGAGCTGCGAACTCATCTTGCGCACCGAAGGCACGCGCTCCCCCGGTTGATAGACACCACGGCGGATGTCTTCGGCCAGTTGCTGAGCAATACGTTGGTAGAGCAAGAGATTGGTCATGACGCAGCACTCGATTTCACGGGCATTTTATTCTTGTGTGAAACAATACCGGAACAGTTTAGAAGTGTACTGGGACAGTTGCCACTTTAGTCGACCATACAGTGCGGTGTCTGCCCCTGACTGTACTGATTTGCGACCCATTCGACAGACGTAAAAAAGCCCGGTGCTTGCCGGGCTATGTAATGGAACACTGTAGGAGCTGACGAGTGCAACGAGGCTGCGATCGTTTGATCCTTGTTTTTCAAAATCAAAAGCGAAATCAAAAGATCGCAGGCTTCGCCAGCTCCTACAAGAGCAAACGCCCTTAACGGGCGGCGCCGAGTTGGCCTTTTTCGTCGGAGAAGACAATTTCCACGCGACGGTTCTGTGCCCGCCCACGCTCGGAAGCATTGGCGTCCACCGGGTATTCGTCACCGTAACCTTCGACCTGAATGCGCTTGTCCTCGATACCGAGATCCATCAGCACGTCGGCCACTGCTTGTGCGCGGTCGCGGGACAGTTTGATGTTCTCCTGCTTGCCGCCGGTGCTGTCGGTGTAACCCTCGATACGCACCACGCGTTTCGGATTCAGTTGCAGGAACTGGACAATCTTCAGCACCACGCGATTGGCCGAGTTTTTCAACTCCGCTTCACCGGTGTCGAACAGCACATCGCCAAGGGTCATCACCAGACCACGATCAGTCTGCGTGGTGGCCAGTGCAACGATCTGTTCCTCCAGCCATTTGCCTTGCTGCTGAACGCTGAGCAGCTTCGATTCACGCAGGGCCAGTTGCAGGCGCTGACGTTCCAGTTCGAGTTTGGCCGCGCGCTCTTCGTTGAGCACCTGATTGGTGTGCTCGCGGGCGATTTCGCTGTAGCGCTGGCTCAGGTAGGCGTAATGCACCACGTCCGAACCGCTGCCCCAATAGGTCGACAGGCGATCGGCGCGGGCCAGGGATTCGCCAGCGCGGATCACGTCTTTCGGCGCGATGCGCAGCACGTTGGAGTCTTCTTTGACTTTCTGGAAGTCAGCACCCGCCTCTTGCAGAGCCGATTCGCTGTGTTGACCGGCGCAGCCGTAAAGGCTGGCGCAACCGGCGAGAATCAGCGCGCCGATGGTTTTGGATTTGAGGCTCATTGGGCATCTCCCAGTTGCTTGCGCAGACGGACGATGCGGGTATTGAGCACATTCACCTGTTCTTCACTTTTCTGGGTCAGCACTTTGGCTTCGGCCAGACGCGCATCCAGCTCGGCCTGCTCGGCACGCATGCGCGCATTCCGATAGGACTCTTCAGCCATATTGCCTTTGGCGCGGGCGTACTTGGCTTCGGCCAGTTTCATTTCCGGCACGTCGTCGGCAGTGGCACCGACAGCCTTGGCCTGAGTGATGGCTTGTTCGGTGAGGCGCATTTGTTCGTTAGGTGCCGGATCGCTGGCGCAACCGGCCAGGGCCAGAACGGCCACAGCCGCGAAAAGAGGTCGAATACTCACTAAGAATCCCTACTGTTTTGGGGCACTGACAGGTTGTTGCGGCTGTTGCTGCTGCGCCTTCCAGCGCTCGATATTGCGTTGCAGCGCGGCTTCCGTCAGTCCGGACGCGGGCAATTCTGTCATCTTTTTGGCCAGCTGTCCGCGCAACCACGGATCGTTGCAGGCCGAGTTGTGGGAAACCGCGAGGAACAGCCCCGGCCGGTCGATGGGTTGCTCGAACGCCAGCAGATCATTGGCCATGCCCAATGCCTGCGCGGCGGCCATGCCCGAGTAGCGGCCGGCGAGTACATATTCCACTTCACCGAGGAGCAATTTCTGCAGGGCCTGGGTGAGGTTGGCTGTCTTGGTCAGGGTCAGATTCTGCTCGGCGAAAGTGCCAAATCCTTGCGTCATTCGAGACTTTTCCGACAGCGCGCCCGCGTGTCCCTGCAGGTCTTTGGCTTCGCTGTAGACCAGTGTCGAGCCTTTACGCGTCCATACCAGATAGTCGTTTTCCAGCAGCGGCGGATAGATGTAGTCGAGATTTTCCAGCTCGTTGAAGGTCAGCGGCGCGTCAGCGAGCATGTCCATGCGCCCGCTGCGCACTTCGTCGAGGGCTTGCGAGCGTTTACCGGCGTAGAGCAACTCGACTTTGATGCCGAGATCCTTGGCCACTTGTTGAAGCAGGTCGGCGCTGGCGCCGATCAGTTGCTTGGGATTTTGCGGGTCCTGCCACAGGTACGGCGGCGCGTCCGGGCTGCCGGTGACAACGAGGCGCTCGCACTTGCCAGCGGCCATGGCCAAACCGGGCAACAGGGCCAAACCCAACAACCATCCGCAGCGCAGATCCATGGCTAAACGCTCCCACTCAAATCCCAGACAAAAAAAAGCCCGACCAACAGGCCGGGCTCTTTATAAGTGAAGCCGCCGGTTTAAACCAGCTTCTCCAGCTCAGGGATTGCTTCGAACAGATCCGCCACGAGACCGTAATCGGCCACCTGGAAGATCGGCGCTTCTTCGTCCTTGTTGATCGCAACGATCACTTTGGAGTCTTTCATACCGGCCAAATGCTGGATCGCGCCGGAGATACCGACGGCGATGTACAGCTGTGGCGCAACGATCTTGCCGGTCTGACCGACCTGCATGTCGTTCGGTACGAAACCTGCGTCGACTGCGGCGCGCGAAGCACCGACAGCAGCGCCCAGCTTGTCGGCCAGGGCGTACAGGTGTTTGAAGTTGTCGCCGTTCTGCATGCCGCGGCCGCCGGAAACGACGATCTTGGCTGCGGTCAGTTCTGGACGATCAGACTTGGCCAGTTCTTCGCCAACGAAGCTCGAAGTGCCCGCATCGTGTGCAGCGCCGACTGCTTCAACAGCAGCCGAGCCACCTTCAGCAGCAACCGGGTCGAACCCGGTGGCACGCACGGTGATCACTTTGATCGCGGCGGTCGACTGTACGGTAGCGATAGCGTTACCGGCGTAGATCGGGCGCTTGAAGGTGTCAGCGCTTTCTACCGAGATGATCTCGGAGATCTGGTCAACGTCCAGCTGCGCAGCAACGCGCGGCAGGATGTTTTTGCCGTTGGAAGTGGCGGCAGCCAGGATGTGGCTGTAACCAGCGCCCAACTCAGCAACCAATGGCGCAACGTTTTCCGGCAACTGATGCGCGTAAGCCGCGTTGTCAGCGTTCAGAACTTTGCTCACGCCAGCGATTTTCGCAGCAGCTTCAGCCACGGCGCCAGCGCCTTGGCCGGCAACCAGAACGTGGATGTCGCCGCCGATTTTGGCAGCAGCAGCCACGGTGTTCAGTGTGGCCGGGGCCAGCACTTTGTTGTCGTGTTCAGCGATTACCAAGATAGTCATTTTTAGATTACCTTCGCTTCGTTTTTCAGTTTCTCGACCAGTTCAGCCACCGACTTGACCTTGATGCCAGCGCTGCGTGCAGCCGGCGCTTCGACTTTCAGGGTCTTGTTGGTGGAGGCGGTGGAAACGCCCAAAGCGTCCGGAGTCAGCACTTCGAGAGGCTTCTTCTTGGCTTTCATGATGTTTGGCAGGGACGCGTAGCGCGGCTCGTTCAAACGCAGGTCGGTGGTGACAATGGCCGGCAGTTTCAGCGAAACAGTCTGCGCGCCGCCGTCGATTTCGCGGGTCACGGCAACGCTGTCGCCAGAGACTTCGACTTTCGAGGCGAACGTGCCCTGACCGTAGCCGCTCAGTGCAGCGAGCATCTGGCCGGTCTGGTTGTTGTCGCTGTCGATGGCCTGTTTGCCGAGGATCACCAACTGCGGTTGTTCCTTGTCGACCACAGCCTTGAGCAGCTTGGCCACGGCGAGCGAGGTCAGATCTTCAGCGGATTCGACGAGGATGGCACGGTCGGCACCCAGAGCCAGTGCGGTACGCAGCTGCTCCTGAGCGGTGGTCGGGCCGATGGAGACGACGACGATTTCAGTCGCAACACCTTTCTCTTTCAGGCGTACGGCTTCTTCCACTGCGATTTCGCAGAACGGGTTCATCGACATCTTGACGTTGGCGAGATCGACGCCGGAATTGTCCGCCTTGACGCGGACCTTGACGTTGTAATCCACAACGCGTTTGACAGCTACAAGAACCTTCATGGATTCCTCGTTACTCTCCGGTGAAAAGAAAGTCGCCTAGGCGAACCTGGCGGTTGATGCTCATCAGGCTAAAAGGGCACCTCTAAAAACGCCGACTCGGGTGTCTGGTGGCTGCACGGTATGAAGACCTGCGACCGTTCGTCAGGGGTGACCGACGAGTCATGGATCTTCACGCTGTGTAAACTGCGCGCCGGACTGCGCCGCGCATCACCTTTTATTGCCTGTGCCCTGTCTTTAGAGGTGCTCTTGAAACCGCCAGTCTGCCTACGACGAGCGCAAAACCGCCCGTATCTTGACCGGAACGCCTATTCCGGTCAATACAGCAAAATGACCATTCATAAGCCGCGCTTCTTTGATTTCTCTGGGCTGGAGCCAATTCAAACAAACGTTTGTATTGGACGCTCGGAGTGGTGTAGATATAATGCGCCGCCTAGAGAGAAAGGTGGTTTGCCCATTATTACCCTTGACGTTAACGTAAAGGCAATAACGGATGCGACACCGAACCTCCAAATTAGAAAAAAAACTGTTGAGCCTTGAGTAGGAGATAGCCTGTGGAACGCGAATACATGGAATTCGACGTGGTCATCGTCGGTGCCGGCCCCGCTGGCCTGTCCGCCGCCTGCCGTCTGAAGCAGAAGGCCGCCGAAGCCGGTAAGGAAATCAGCGTCTGCGTGGTCGAAAAAGGCTCCGAAGTCGGCGCGCACATCCTGTCCGGTGCCGTGTTCGAACCACGCGCTCTGAACGAACTGTTCCCGGACTGGAAAGAGCTCGGCGCCCCGCTGAACACGCCCGTCACCCGCGACGATATTTTCGTGCTGAAAAACGCCGAAAACGCGCAGAAAATTCCAGACCTCTTTGTGCCCAAGACCATGCACAACGAAGGCAACTACATCATCTCCCTCGGCAACCTGTGCCGCTGGCTGGCCCAACAGGCGGAGAACCTCGGCGTAGAAATCTACCCGGGCTTCGCCGCTCAGGAAGCGTTGATCGACGAGCAAGGCGTGGTGCGCGGCATCATCACCGGTGATCTCGGCGTCGACCGCGAAGGCAATCCGAAGGAAGGCCTGTACACCCCGGGCATGGAACTGCGTGGCAAATACACGCTGTTCGCCGAAGGCTGCCGTGGCCACATCGGCAAGCAACTGATCAAGCGCTACAACCTCGACAGCGATGCCGACGCTCAGCATTACGGCATCGGCCTGAAAGAAATCTGGGAAATCGACCCGGCCAAGCACCAGCCAGGCCTGGTAGTGCACACCGCCGGCTGGCCGCTGGACATCATGGGCACCGAGAACACCGGCGGCTCGTTCCTCTATCACTTGGAAAACAACCAGGTGGTGGTCGGTCTGATCGTCGATCTTTCCTACAGCAACACTTACCTGTCGCCGTTCGACGAGTTCCAGCGCCTCAAGCATCACCCGGTGCTGGCTCAGTACCTGGAAGGCGGCAAGCGCATCAGCTACGGCGCTCGTGCGATCTGCAAAGGTGGCCTGAACTCGCTGCCGAAAATGGTCTTCAAGGGCGGCGCGCTGATCGGTTGCGATCTCGGCACCCTGAACTTCGCCAAGATCAAAGGCAGCCACACCGCGATGAAGTCCGGCATGCTCGCCGCAGAATCGGTGGCTGACGCACTGTTCGCTGAAAAGGACGGCACTGAAGAACTGACCACTTATGTGGACGCGTTCAAGAAGAGCTGGCTCTACGACGAACTGTTCGCCAGCCGTAACTTCGGCCCGGCGATCCACAAGTTCGGCGCTATCGTTGGCGGCGGTTTCAACTGGCTTGATCAGAACATCTTCGGCGGCAAACTGCCGTTCACCCTGCACGACACCAAGCCGGATTATGCTTGCCTCAAGCTCGCGGCCGACTGCAAGAAGATCGACTATCCGAAGCCGGACGGCAAACTCAGCTTCGACAAACTCAGCTCGGTGTTCATCTCCGGTACCAACCACGAAGAAGAACAGCCTTGCCACTTGAAGCTGAAAGACCCGAGCATCCCGATCAGCAAGAACCTGCCACTGTACGACGAACCGGCGCAGCGCTACTGCCCGGCCGGCGTGTACGAAGTGATCACCAAGGAAGACGGCGAGAAGCGCTTCCAGATCAATGCGCAGAACTGCGTGCACTGCAAGACCTGTGACATCAAGGACCCTTCGCAGAACATCACCTGGGTCACGCCGGAAGGCGCTGGCGGCCCGACTTACCCGAATATGTAAGTCGAACCGCTGAACATCAAGGCCCCCGATTTGGGGGCCTTTTTGTTGCCCGCAATTCCGCTAGCAACACAAATCCCTGTGGGAGCTGGCTTGCCAGCGATGGGGCCGTGTCAAACGACATCACGGCAAACTGAACCACCGCTATCGCTGGCAAGCCAGCTCCCACAGGGAGTGTGTAAATCCTCAGGCAGCGCGTTCATCACCCGGGCTGCGCTCGAAGTAGCGCTTATATTCGCGACTGAACTGCGACGTACTCTGATACCCCACCCGATGCGCCACCTGCGCCACACCCAAGCCCTCCGCCACCAGCAACGTCTGCGCCTTCAACAGTCGCAAGCGTTTCAAATACTGCACCGGCGACAACAACGTGCTGCGCTTGAAGTGCTCATGAAACGTCGACACGCTCATGTTCGCGCAACCGGCCAGCGTCTCCACATTCAACGGCTCGGTGTAATGCGCATGCAGATGACTGATCGACGCCGCGACCCGCGCAAATTGTCCCTGCTGTTCCACCAACGCGCGCAGCACATCCGCCTGCGGTCCACGCAACGCGACAAACAACAATTCACGCACCCGCGCCGGCCCGAGAATCTGACATTCCAGCGGATCGTGCAGGCAACTGAGCAAACGCTCGACGCAACCGCGCATGTCATCGTCGAGCACCACCGAAGTCATCGACTCCGGCGTCTGCGCCGGAATATGCCGCCCCGGCGCCAGCCCCATGGCCAGCACCAACTCACCGAGCAACACTCGATCAATCGCCACCGACACCCCGAGCAACGGCGCATCCGGCAAGGCAAACGTCTCACACTCAAACGGCACCGGCAGCGCCTGAATCAGGTAATGCCCAGCGCCATACTCCATCGTCCGCGGCCCGAGAAACGCCAGTTTGCTGCCCTGCGCGATGATCATCAGGCTCGGCTCATAAATGTGCGGGCCACGGGCGACGTCACAACTGGCGCGCAACACTTGCACACCGGGCAACCCGGTCGGGGAATAACCATCGCGCAGCGCCAACGGTTCGATCAGCGAAACCAGCCGGGCATTGGCATCAAGATGACGGGTTAATTGCATCAAAGCTCTTCACTGAAAATGGAGCGAAAAAAGGGATGCAAGCATCATCGCAGATCCTTTTGCCAATGCGACCGATCAAACCCGCATGCCGGAGGATTAGGCATGAGACCCGGAGGAATCGTCATGGCCGACCGGTCAGTCGACGCCCAGAATGCGCCGCCTCACTTGTTCCTGCTTTTGCGAGGTTTCACATGTACACCGCCATCGGCTATGCCGCCCAATCGGCCACCACGCCCCTCGCCCCGATGAAATTCGAACGCCGCAGCCCGCGCGCCGACGACGTCGCGATCGAGATCCTCTACTGCGGCGTTTGCCACTCCGATATCCACCAGGCGCGCAATGAATGGGGCATCGCCGTTTACCCGCTGATGCCTGGCCACGAGATCGTCGGAAAAGTCACCGCGATCGGTGCGAATGTCACCCAGCACAAGGTAGGCGATCTGGTCGGGGTTGGCTGCATGGTCGACTCGTGCCGCACTTGCGAAGCCTGCCAGTCGAACCTTGAGCAATACTGCCTCGAAGGCCCGACCATGACCTACGCCACCCCGGATCGGTTCGATGGCAGCAACACCATGGGCGGTTATTCGGACAGCATCGTCGTCAGCGAACACTTCGTTGTGCGCATCCCGGAAAAACTCGCACTGGCCAGCGCTGCGCCGATTCTCTGTGCCGGCATCACCACCTACTCGCCGCTCAAGCACTACGGCGTCAAGGCCGGCGACAAGGTCGGGATTCTCGGCATGGGCGGTCTGGGCCACATGGGCATCAAGTTCGCCAAGGCCATGGGCGCCGAAGTCACGCTGTTCACCCGCTCGGCCAGCAAGGCAGAAGAAGGTCGTCGTCAGGGTGCCGATCACGTGATCGTGTCCACCGACGCCGAGCAGATGAAAGCCGCTGCCGGTTACTTCGACTTCCTGCTCGACACTATTCCGGTGCAGCACGATCTGAACCCGTACCTCGACACCCTGCGCTTCGACGGTGTGCACATTCTGGTCGGTCTGATCGAGCCGGTTGATCCACCGGTACACGCCGGCAAACTGGTGATGAGCCGTCGCGTTCTGGCCGGTTCGCTGATCGGTGGCGTCGCCGAAACCCAGGAAGTGCTGGATTTCTGCGCCGATCACAACATCACCTGCGACATCGAAATGCTCGACATCCGCCAGATCAACGAGGCTTACGCGCGCATGATCGCCGGCGACGTGAAGTACCGTTTCGTCATCGACATGGCGACGCTCAAGGTTTAAACCCGCTTAAACCTTCAAGCCAAGCTCCGCCGAGAGCCGGGCTGTGACTCCTTTGATCAGGGGAATCAGCTCGGCCATTTTTTCCAGCGGCATGTATGGCACGGTGCTGGCGATGCTGATCGCCGCAACAATGCCCTTGCTCGCATCGCGAATCGGCGCTGCCACACAGCGGATCGACGGTTCGTTGTCTTCCAGATCGAACGCGTAGCCACCGGCGACGTACTCGGTCATGCGCTGCTCAAGCTGTTCCCACGATTGTTGGGGATGCTGCGGCCAGAACTGACTTTTCCCACCCGCCGGCAGGCTGATGTCGTACAGCCGCTGCCAATCTTTCGGCGAGTCATCAAGCATCAACGCCTTGCCGATCCCGGTGCGCGCCAACGGCATGCGATGGCCGACCCGCGAGCGCATTTCCGGGCCATTACGCCCCGGATTCTTCAGCAGATACAGCACCTCGTCGCCTTCACGAATGCCCAAGTGCACGGTGTCACCGGTCAGCGCCGACAACTCGTCCAGATACGGCGCGGCCAGGGTCACCAGCGGCAATTCTTCGCGGGCCTGAAAACCCAGTTCAATCAGCTTCGGCCCGAGCAGGTAACCGACTTGCGGCACCACGCGCAGGTAACGCTCATCAACCAGGCAACTGGCCAGACGATGGGTGGTGCTGCGTGTGGTGCCGATCAGCCGGGCAATTTCCTTGAGATCGCGGGCGCCACTGGCCACCGCTTGCACCACACCCAGGCCGCGCAACAGTGTTTGCGTGCCGGTGGGCGCGGCGTCCTTGGTTTTTTCCGGAGCGTCTTCCTGCATATCCAGCCTTTACCGTTGAGCGAGGGAACGGGCGGCATTATGGTCGCCCGACGCAGACCACTACAACTCGATACGCTCGACCTTGCCGACCAGCAGCACGTAGGACAAAGCACCGATCAATGCGAGAACCGCGATATAGGTGATCGCCGGCGCGAACGAATCGCCGCTGGCGAGGAAGCCGATGACGATCGGCGTGGCAATCGCCGACAGGTTGCCGATGAAGTTGAACACCCCGCCGGTCAGCCCGAGCAAGCGTGCCGGCGCCAAGGTCGATACCAGCGACCAGGTGATCGAGGCCAGGCCATTACCGAAGAACGCCAGCGCCAGAAAGGCAATCACCAGCGGCGTCGACTCAACGAAGTTGGCGCCGATGATCGAGGTGGAAATCAGCAACCCGCCAATGATCGGCAACTTGCGCGCAAAGCCGACGGTGTAGCCGCGACGAATCAGGAAGTCGGAAAAGAATCCCGAACACAACACGCCGACAAACGCAGCGAGAAACGGCAGCGACGCCAACAGGCCAGACTTGATGAAGTCCATACCGCGATATTTCACCAGGTACGTCGGGAACCAAGTCAGGAAAAACCACAGCGTCGAGTTCAGGCAGAACTGGCCGAGGTAGATGCCCCACAATTTGCGTTTGGTCAGAACGATGCCGAGATCGGTCCAGCTGAATTTGGCTTTGACCTTGGCCGACTCTTTCTGAATATCAACCAGACCACCGCCCTCGCGGATCAGGTCGATTTCGGCTTCATTGGCGCCTTTGAAATCCCGTGGCTCGCGATACACCGCGTACCAGATCGCCGCCCAAATAATGCCGACAGCGCCGGTCGCGACGAACACCATGTGCCAGCCGAATTCGTGTTGCAGCCAGGCCAGCACCGGGGTCAGGAATGCCAGGCCGACGAATTGCCCGGACGTGTAGAAACCGATGGCCGTAGCGCGTTCGCGTTCGGGGAACCAGGTCGTGACCACGCGACTGTTGATCGGATAGGCCGGTGCTTCCAGCGCGCCGACCGCCATGCGCAGCACGAACAGCGCGATGAAACTGGCGGCGAAACCGAGCATCACCGTGGCAATCGACCACAACAGCAAAGCGACGCTATAGAGAATGCGCGGTGGCACGCGATCGACCAGCCAGCCGCCGGGGATCTGCATGGCGGCGTAAGTCCAGCCGAACGCGGAAAAAATCAGGCCGACGTGAATCGGATCGATGCCCAGCTCACTGGTCAGCGCTGGCGCGGCAATCGACAGGTTGCTGCGGTCGAGGTAATTGATGACCACGGTGATAAACAGCAACACCATGATGAAAAACCGCTTGCGGCTGGGCGTGACTAAAGACGCCTGCCCGGAGAGGGTTTGCGGTTGCATGGGGAGAGCCTCTTTTTATGTTTATTGAGGTCATGACGCAAATCTCCCATCCATGGAGATCAAACTGTGGGAGCTGGCTTGCCAGCGATGGCGGTGTGTCTGTCAAATCAATGCTGGATGTGCCGCCATCATCGCTGGCAAGCCAGCTCCCACAGGGACTTTCGGTGTGTCAGCGCAGACTCACCACTCGGCAAAGCTGCCATCGGCATGGCGCCAGATCGGGTTGCGCCAGCGATGCCCGACCGCCGCACGCTCGATCACGTATTCCTCGTTGATCTCGATGCCCAACCCCGGCCCGTTCGGAATCTTCACAAAACCTTTGTCGTAATCGAACACCCGCGGATCTTTCACGTAATCGAGCAAATCGTTGCTCTCGTTGTAATGGATACCGAGGCTCTGCTCCTGGATAAACGCGTTGTAACAAACCGCGTCCAGTTGCAAACACGCTGCCAGCGCAATCGGGCCCAACGGGCAATGCAGCGCCAGCGCCACGTCGTAGGCTTCGGCCATGTTGGCGATCTTGCGGGTTTCGGTGATACCGCCAGCGTGAGAAGCATCCGGCTGGATGATGTCGACGTAGCCTTCGCTCAACACGCGTTTAAAGTCCCAACGCGAGAACAAGCGCTCGCCGAGGGCAATCGGCGTGCTGGTCAGCGGCGCCAGTTCTTTCAGCGCTTCGTAGTTTTCGCTGAGCACCGGCTCTTCGATAAACATCAGCTTGTACGGATCGAGCTCCTTCATCAGCACCTTGGCCATCGGCTTGTGCACGCGGCCATGGAAGTCGACGCCGATGCCGACGTTCGGCCCGACCGCATCACGCACGGCGGCTACGTTGGCCAGCGCCAGATCGACTTTTTCAAAGGTATCGAGGAATTGCAGCTCTTCGGTGCCGTTCATTTTCACCGCAGTGAAACCACGGCTCACCGCCTCTTTCGCCGCACGCGCAGTGTCGGCCGGGCGATCGCCGCCGATCCACGAATACACACGAATCTTGTCACGCACCTGACCACCAAGCAGATCGCTGACCGACACACCGAGGGCCTTGCCCTTGATGTCCCACAGCGCCTGGTCGATACCGGCCAGCGCACTCATGTGAATCGCGCCGCCACGGTAGAAACCGCCGCGATACAGCACCGTCCAGATGTCTTCGATGTTGCGTGGATCTTTGCCGATCAGGTAATCGGACAACTCTTCGACGGCGGCGGCGACGGTGTGCGCGCGGCCTTCGACCACAGGCTCGCCCCAACCGGTCACGCCCTCGTCGGTTTCGATCTTGAGGAAGCACCAGCGCGGCGGAACGATAAAGGTGGTGAGTTTGGTGATTTTCATCTCTGCTCTCTTTTTGTAAATGCAGCTCTTATTAGATGCAGCGCACGCAGCGCCAAAAAGTCTTAGCGAAGGGCCTTCCACGCGGCCACGTAGGCCTTGGCATTCACCGCCACTTGCTCCGGGGTCATGCCCGGTTTGAACAGGCCGGAACCGAGGCCGAAACCTTTCACGCCAGCGTCGATGAACGCCTGCATATTGTCCGGCGTGATGCCGCCGACCGGCGCCAGCACCGTCCCGGACGGCAACACCGCAAGCCAGGCTTTGACGACTGCCGGACCCATCTGCTCGGCCGGGAACAGTTTGAGAATATCCGCACCCTCCGCCAGCGCCGCGAACGCTTCCGTTGGCGTGGCAACACCCGGCGACAGAAACAGCCCCGCCGCTTTTGCTGCGCGTAAAACCTTGGCATCGCTGTGCGGCATGACGATCACTTGGCCGCCGGCCTCTTTCACCAACGCGACCTGTTCCGGCGTCAACACCGTGCCAGCACCGATCAGGCAATCGGCGGGCAAGGTCTTGCGCAGGATGCGGATACTTTCGTACGGCGAAGGGGAATTGAGCGGTACTTCGATGACGCGAAATCCGGCCGCATACAGGACTTCTCCGACAGCGGCAGCTTCCTGCGGATGCAGGCCACGCAGAATCGCGATCAGACCGTTTTGCGCCAATGCTTGCTTGAGCATGTCAGGCCTCCAGTCAGGGTTAACGGGATGAGGAATCGATCAGTCCGGCGGCCAGCGCCAGTTGCCACAAACCACGCTCGGTGGCCTGCTCGGCCAGCGTCACGTTGGCGAAACCACAGGCATCAAGGGCGCGGCTGTAGCGCGCGCAAAGTTGCGCGTTGCCAATCAGGATGATCGAAGGAAGATTGAGATTGTTACGGCGACGGCGTTGCGCGCCAGCCAGTGCTGCCAGTTCATGGCCGATCATCAGGCCGGACAGATAATCCGCCTGCGCCGTGGCACTGAGTTCGCCGGTCAGGCCCAGGGTTCGGGCACTGAACAAGGTCGACAGCACGCCGAGCTCGCCGTCCGCCGACTGCGCGATCTGCACACCGCGGTCAAACGCCTGAGCATCGAACGCCGCGCCTTGCTTCAGGGTCCGGCCGAGAATGCTGTGCTCACTGAGCACGGCGAACACTTCGCCGGTCATGAACGTATCGAAATGAGTGATGCAACCATCGACCACGTCCACCCATTTCGAGTGACTGCCCGGCAGCCCGATCAGCAGATCAGCGCCCGCCTCGACCGGCAGATTCTGCAGGACGCCGAGCACTTGGGTCTCCTCGCCGCGCATCACATTCGGCAAGTGCGAACGCTGAATCACGCCCGGCACGATATGCACCCGCGTGCCGCGCAGACTGACAATTGTTTGTAGGGAGTTTCCGAGATTGGCGACGTTTGCCGGCGTCTCGCAGTAGGCGGCTTCGCGCCAGCCCTGCGCACTGCCGACCATGCCGCAGGCAATCACCGGCAGATCCGGCTGCGCATCGAGCCAGTCGCCGCACGCGTCGTCGAAGGCCAATTCAAAACCATCGGCGCATTCGCGACCGTTGATGATTCGCGGGGTCTTGGGCAACTGCATGATCCCGGACGACAGCGCGCGCTGCTCCAGCACCACACCGCCCGCCGCGAGTTTGTAAGCACGTAATGAGGTCGTCCCCCAGTCGAGCGCGATCAATTGCGCCAGCATCGCTTCACCTGTTTTGTTTTTGGCAGTGAGTGCGATGGACTATAGACCTCTCAGATGGGAAATCTCAATATGTAATTTTGCATCCCATATTATGGGACTCATAAGATTTACATCGCCACGGCTTCCAGCTCTTCTCCAAACAGGAAAAGCCTGAAGTTTTCGGGGTAATTCGAACCAAAGACATGTGTATCGCCCTGAGCATCACTCAGCCCTTCTTCTTTCCTTCCATCCGAACGTTTAATGATGTATCGCACGTTCTGCCGGGGTTTTCGCGTCTGGGCATCGACAATTCGAAACTTGCCTTTCAGTGGCGCAAACGAACTTAATAACCCACTGTAAGGCAGGCCACTGCACACGCCTCCATGAACAATGGTGTCTCCTGCGTGATAGCGTCTCTGCGTAATGCAAATCTGCTCGAATTGCAGCCATGACAGCGGCCGCAGTTCTGGCGACAATATTACATACTCCGGCGCCGTGATCACTTTTTCAACCTCAGCAATGATCCGAGAGGTGGGAACATACATAACCTTTGAATAATAAGCCTTATAAAAAGTAGCCGTTATTGTCACCTGACACGGAATATAGTCTTGCTTGCCCAACAACGACAATAACACCTCCTTTCTGATTATTCTGAAACTACTACCCTGATTGACATCCTCTTCAAACCTGAACCATACATCAAACTCATAACGTCGATCACCCTCCACAATACGAACATCGCTGACGGCACCTTTTCCGTAAAGACGAATTTTGTGAAGTATGGAAAAATCAACATCACCATCCAGCGAGCACTTCAACCAAGTACCAACCTGCTCATTAATACCGTGCGCCCTGTATAAATTGACCAAATCCCTATCAGACCTGAAGCGAAAATTATAATCTCCGCCCTTGTATTCAATAGATGTGAATTCAACTCGCGGCGCTGGCACATGCAACTGCATACACGAAGAACAGAAAACAAACAAGACAATTAAAATCAACCTATGCATCACCACCCCGAGAAACCAGATACACAACAACTATAGATATCAATCTTTCAGAATTCACTCCTAATCCAAAACACGAATAATACTTTCAACCGGAACATACATAACATTGGAAAAATAAGTATCTATCATTGTCGCACTGGCGAAAAACTTACAAGGCAACTGCTTTTTATTAACCAACAATTTTCTTATTTCTGCGGGCGTCAGATGCCTTTCGCTATTCCCATTGGCAACCGATTCACTGAAAACCACTGGCGAAACAAAATCCAAATGTGACCCTGATGCATCATCTGAAACTCCACCGCTCATAAAGCGCTTCATCTGATGCCCCTCACTAAAATCGGTATCGTCTTCTAGAGCGCAAAGCAATCCCACGCCAATCAACGATTTATAGGGCCCCAAAATATCAATATCAGAAGAAAAGTGCAGATCGTACAAGGGCGCATTACCAACGCGTTCGATTTTAGAGAACTGAAGATTTGCAGGAGGCTTGGCCTGTTTAAATGTGCAGCCTGCCACCACGCACATGCACAGTAGAAAAACCGTCCTCATTATCATTACATTTCTCCCCTGAAATGCTTATTGACCGAGTTAATCATGTAATTCAAAGCCGACTTCCCATCCGCCAGCACCGTGGTATACATGATACCCGCTGATTCGTGATTTACGTCCATGATACTGTTTACGTTCGGCCCGCTTTCCACGCGCCATTGTTCACCGATTCCGGCGATCCAGTCTGACAGATTAGCGTCTGATGATTTCGCCAATATATTTATCCACAAACCGGCACTGGGTTGCGGTGTATCCGGGTAGATATTCGAAATACCGCCAACCAACGCACCCACTCCAACCGGATCGAGAGTAATCAGCATTTTTACGGAGTATCCCAGGCTACTCAAGTGGCTAGACAGATGAGCGCCATTCCATCCTCCCAGGCTGTGCCCCACAATATAAATAGCGTCACTTTTACATAGCCCCTGAAGCACGTTTAATTTAATATTTTCCTCACCAATTACTTGGTTATACCCAAGATGGTAAGACGTTACTCCAGGAAAATAATCGGCTTTGACCACTGAATCATCAAAAGACTTTTTTGCACGTGCAACGTTATTTTTCGGCCCAAAGCCATAATAGCTTTCCTTATCACCAGCGCCTCCGATGAAGAAAGCCGATGCCCGTCGCATGTATTTAAATTGTTTGACCGCCTCATCTGTTGGGCATGTGAGCGTATGCGAGCCAAGGTTTTTTTTGTCATTCGCAGCCGTGTTATCCGTTCCCACTGCAGTTACTCCGCAAACAGTTCGATGGTTTCAGCAAGATGAGAGCTGACGGCATGTGTAAAGCCTGCTGCATCCGTAACGCCGTGTTCTTCGCTGCCATCTCCGCGTTTGATCGTGTAGGGATGATTCGCGACAGGCTCTCCTGAGAACTCATCGACCAGTTGCATCTTGTCCGTAAAATGCACCGGCATCGGCAACAGCCCACTAAACGCTGCGCCTCCGCCGCTCTGGCCAATGATCACCGTCCCAGAGCCACCGACCACGACATTGCCATGGCCTCCGGTGCTGTCGAGCGTTGCAGCATTCAAGCCGTTAATGAAAACCGTGCCGGAAACGGCTCCGGTAATCGGGCTGCCACACGCCGATTTATCGGTCATGCGCGCAGCGGCGAGGCCGTCGAAGAAGACGTTCGGCGAGCCGGAAGCAATCGGGTTGGTGCCATGCCCTGGCAGTGGGCAGGCGGTCGGGTCGGTGACGCGTGCAGCGGGTTTACCACTCAATTCAAAGCTCCTTGCTTCTGGGGTTCCGGGTGCGGCTGGTGGAGATCGACGTCGGTCGCGGCAAAGCGCCAGCGGTTGTCGACGGGATCGAACAGGGCGTGGCAATGCTCACGGCTGTCGGGGGGTGTAGCGAATTGCAGAAGCTGCCAGGCTTCGTCGACCTGCCATGCCAGCTCGGCAGATGTCGCATCGTCGAGTTCGTTGAGCCAAGCGTTGTAGTTGCTAAGGTGATTGCGCTGGTAAGTCGATTGCAGCAGTTCGGCCATCTGTGTGCCGAGGTCCAGATGATGTTCGGCCGTCCACTGACCGATCTCGGAATAGGCGTACCAGCCCATCGGCATCAATCCGCCGTCCTTGAGCAGCGAATGCTCGGCAGGGGCGACGAAACCACAACAAATGTGCAGCGTCAGCCAGCCTTGATGGGCGTCGATAAACGCTGTCGGATCGAAAGTGCGCAGCGGTATCACGCGGTAATCGTCGAGCCCGGCACTGCGCGTCATCAACTCGGCATCGAGGCGTGACACGAACGCACGAATGGCGATTGCGCCCGTACGATTTGTGATGCACAGAATATCGACCGGTTGCCGCTGGGGGTTGTCAGTGGAGCCTGAGTTTTTCACCAGGCCATACAGACGCATTGACGCCCGTAGTCCGCTCATCGCCGGTCAGTCGTTGACGCAGCGAAGGCTCCACGGGCGTGGAGAAGTTGTGCCAGAGGCATTGCAGGTGTCGTCCGTGAGCGCGCAAAAATGGCGCGTAGAATGCCGGACTCGAGCGCTGGCGACAATCGAATAGTACTGGATTGCCATCATTGTTTTCAGCCCTCGGCAAACTCGCGCAGGACCTTGCGATCCATGCGATAGCGCACTCATCCCTGTTCCGAGATTGCGCACTGCCGACCATGCTGAGCTAACCACCGGACAATCCTGCTGCACATCGAGTCAGTCGCCCGCATATCAAGGAGCGGCATCAATCCATTTCGTCGACCGATCAACACTGGTCACGCCCTCTTCAGCGAACACTTTCACGACCTCATAATCTTCTGCGCCAAGGTGATGAGTGTGACCATGCTCGTCAGAAACCCCCGGTTCCTGACGGCCATCCCCGCGCACAATGACGTAAGTCGTCAGCGGTTTTGGCGTCAGATCCGACGAGGACACGATGCTCAGAGCCAATCGATACGGTGCAAACGAGGCAAGTAATCCGACGTAGGGCAGGTCGTCGCAAAGGCCAATACGATCGAGTTCGTCATACGGTGTTTCGGCAATGTGTCGCCAGCGCACGATGCAAATCGGGGCCTCTGGCAACAGCGTACGCATGCGATCCTCGGCCAGTAGAGTGACCCGTGGCGGTGCTACCCGCGGACTGCGCACTTGATCAATAAAGCGTGAAGTTGGCAGGTACATGACTTTCGAGTAATACGCCACGAACGGGAACGCCGTAATCACTACCTTGCACGGTATGTATTGCTGCGGTTTGAGCATGCGCACCAGTTCAATCGGCCTGATGTCATTAAAACCATCATTGATGCCGTGATTCTCGACCCTGATATGCGCAAGCATCTCGTACCGCCGATCTCCCTCGATCAGACGCATGGCGCTGACGCGTCCCGACGCCTCCATCTCGATTCGATGTTCGATGGAAAAATCAGCATCGCCATTCAGCGAACAATGAATCGTCGTACTGATCTGGCCTTGCCTGCCGTAATCCTCATACAGATTGATAAGGTTTCGATCTGAGGTGAAACGCAGGTCGTAATAAGAAGAGTTGGCGCGCTCGATTGAAACAAACTCAAGTCTGGCGGCGGGAACGTTCAGGTGCATGCACGCCGTGCAGGATAAAAAACTGCCAATCAGCATCCACTTGAAGATACGCATATTCAACGGTTTACCCCCCGCTCTATCACGAGAATAAATTCGGAACTCGGAATACCGACGGGAGATCCTGTCAATTAACAACAACCCGATCTTGATGCACACAGCAGTTCAAATAATCAGCGCTCACGTGCCGAGCGCCCTTATAAAATCCATGGCCGGGATACGCATAAAATCTGAAAAATAGGTTTTGTATTTCGTTGTATGCACTCTAAAAACGCACACAACCACGTCGCTCACCCTTAAAGCTCTGCGCAATTCATCTCCCGCAAGAATACGTTGTGTACCCCGCACAGCTCCGGTCTCTCGAAAAATGACCCGGGAGATATAATTTCCTTTCGAAGCGTTTCCGCTCAACTCAACGATGCCGCTGCCGTAGCGTTTCTGGTAATGGCCAATCGAAAAATCCGCATCGCCGTCCAAGGCACAGACCAGCTCTTGGCCGATCCTGGATTGGAACAATGTCAAAAGATCCGTATCACTTGAAAACCGTACGAAAAACGAACTTGCGCTCGACGTCATTGCAACACTTTCGAAATCAAGCTTCGCTATGGGCCTGCCGTGATTCGAAGTACATGAACAGCAAAGCAAAAAGACGAGCGCTATGTACCGGCGCATTGCCGCCCGCAGTGTGCTCATCGCCGGTCACTCGTTGACGCAGCGAAGGCTCCACGGGCGTGGAGAAGGGGTGCCTGAAGCATTGCAGGTGTCATCCATGAGCGCGCAAAAATGGCGCGTAGAATGCCGGACTGGCAAAGTGCCGACAATCGAATTCACGCCAACGTTGTTCAGCCCTCGGCAAACTCGCGCAAGACCTTGCCATCCATGCGGTAGCGCACCCACTCCTCCTGCGGTTGCGCACCAAGGGATTTGTAGAAATCGATGGCCGGCGTGTTCCAGTCGAGCACGCTCCATTCGAAGCGACCGCAGTCATTGGCGCAGGCGATTTTCGCCAAGTGCCGCAGCAAGGTCTTGCCGGCGCCGCCGCCACGTTGTTCGGGGGTGATGTAGAGGTCTTCGAGGTACAGGCAGTTGCTGCCCAGCCAGGTTGAATAGCTGAAGAAGAACACCGCAAAGCCGATCGGCAAGCCGTCACGCAGGCAGATCAGGCCGTGGGCGGTGGCGCCTTCGCTGAACAGGCTGCGCTCGATGTCGGCGACACTGGCGATGACTTCGTGGCGGGCTTTTTCGAAATCGGCCAGTTCGGTGATGAAGGCGAGGATTTGCGGGGCATCACTGGGGGTCGCCGGGCGGATTTCGATCGTCATGGACGGGCCTTGTCGGAAAAGGAAAACGCCATACTAAGGCCGTGGGCGGCGCTCGTCACACTCCAAACGTGGTAGAGAACCCTGTGGTGAGGGGATTTATCCCCGACGGGTTGCGCAGCAGCCCCTTTTTTGCGGGTCGCTACGCGCCCATCGGGGATAAATCCCCTCACCACAGAAGTATCATCAAGCGAAAATCCACGACAGCCTGCAAGGATGCTCATGAACGAAACTGCTTTTGCTCCGCTCGCCTCACTCGCTGCCAAGCTGCTGCCCCACGCCCTGGAACCCTCAAACGACGGCGCGCACGACCTCGCGCACCTGCTGCGGGTCTGGCACAACGTGCGCACGTTGCACGAAGACGAAGGCGGCGATCTGCAAGTCTTGCTCGCCGCCGTACTGCTGCACGACTGCGTGGCCGTCGAGAAAAACTCGCCACTGCGTGCACACGCCTCACGTCTGGCGGCAGAAAAAGCGGCGGCGGTGCTCGCGGAGATGCATTGGCCCAGCGAAAAAATCGCCGCCGTCGCCCACGCCATCGAAGCCCACAGTTTTTCCGCCAACATCAACCCGCTCACCCTCGAAGCTAAAATCGTCCAGGACGCCGACCGTCTCGACTCGCTGGGCATGCTCGGCGTCGCCCGTACCTTCTACATTGCCGGACGCATGGGCTCGGCGCTGTACGACCCGCAAGATCCCCAAGCGAAGCAACGCGACTACGACGACAAACGTTTTTGCCTCGATCATTTCCAGACCAAACTGCTGCACCTCGCCGACGGCTTCCAGACCACCGCCGGCCAGCGTCTGGCGCAGATACGTCATCAGCGCTTGAAAGGCTTCATGGAGCAATTGCTGGAAGAAATCGGCATCGTCTGAGCGTTACTCCGGCCTGTGCTGAACCTGACTTCGCCAACCTCAGACCTAACCCGCCCGGGCGACGTGTTAAACAGATGACGCTCAATTTTTTCCGGTCAAGGAACGCGTCATGTCGCAAGCAACGCCGCAAGTGTCAGGCAAGCTGTTTGGCCTGTTCTGCCTCGCCAGTTACCTGTTGTCGCTGTCGTATGGCTCGACGTTTTTGCTGTCGCTGCTGATCAGTTCGCGCGGCGGCAATGAACACGATGCCGGCAGTGTGATTTCGGCGGCAATGCTCAGTACGTTTGTCGCGGTGCTGGTGTCCGGGCACTTGTCCGACATGCTCGGGGCGGCGCGGTCGATTGCGCTGTTCGGGCTGTTGCTGGTGGCGGCAAGCCTGGGCTTTGCGATGACGCCGGGGTTCGGCCATCTGCTGCTGTTCTTCGGTTTGCTGTTAGGTCTGGGCTGGGGCGTTTTCTACACCCTGGGGCCGATCATCGTTGCGAGCCTGGTGACCCCGGCGCAGCGTGCGAAGTACTTTGCCTTGCTTTCGGGCAGCATGATGACCGGGATCGGCAGCGGCCCGTTGCTCGGGCGCGCCGCCAGCGCGCTGGGCTGGCCGGTGACTTCGGCGTTTTATCTGGCGGCGTTGGCGAGCCTGATCGGTGTGCTGCTGTTCTGGCGCCTCGGTGCTCGATTGAAAAGCACCCAAGCCACGTCGGCGGCAAAAATCACCTGGCAAGCGACCACTCAAGTCCTCGGCTCGCGCGCGGTGTTTCCGATCATCATGGTCGGGCTCGGCGGCTGTGTATTTGGCGGTCTGTCGAGTTTCCAGACCAGTTACGCGACCGCGCGCTCGCTGGATTACTCGCTGTTCTTCCTCGGCTTTATGAGCGCAGCGATCAGCAGCCGGATGCTGATTGCAGGTTATGTGGTCAAGCGTGATCCGCTGCGCGCTTCCTGCCTGTTGTCGGGGCTGATGCTCGGCTCGATCGTGCTGTTCGCCTTCGGCGTGCACAGTGGATTCACCTATCTGCTGGCGGCGCTGATGCTCGGCGTCGGCTATGGCCTGACGTATTCGGTGATCAACGGGCTCGCCGCCAACGAAGCGCCGACCGGCAGCACTTCGCAGGCGTTGTTGCTGTTCAGTCTTTCGTATTTTATCGGCGTGTTCGGTTTTCCATTGCTGGCCGGGAAAATCATCGTCGAACAGGGGATGGCGACACTGCTGCTCACGCTATTGGCCGTGGCGCTGGCGAACTGGCTGATCACCGTGGCTCGTCTGCTCTGGCGTCGACTCAACGTCAAAACGGCGACGCCGGCCTAGACCGTTCGTCGTTCATCAGGCACCAATCCGAGCACCGGGCAGACCAACGACAGGTAAGGATTCCAATCACTGGAGAAGCCCTATGATCCCGTCAAGGTTGACCGCTTTCGTATTCAGCGCCCTACTCTGCCCTGCGGTTTTCGCCGCATCCGCCACCGCTGCGGGCACCGGCCCTACCGATCCGACCCCGCCCCGCGCCCCCGCCATCAACAGTGCTCCCGGCATGAACACCGATGGTTCCGGCGTACCGTTGATCAATCAGCCGCCCGCCACCGGCACTGATCCGCGCACCCAAGGCAGCGACCCGGGTCGCCAGGGCGGCATGAACACCCCCGATGCCCCTGCCACGCCAGACAACGCGGGCCCCGGCATCGGCTCGAAAACCACCACCGGTGGCTCCGGTTCCGAAGGCTCCGGTCAGTAGTTCGCCGACGCGAGCGTCCTATTCAATCCAATGAAGAGGTAACCATGAACGTCGATAAAAACCTGGAAAAAGAAGTCCTCACCCGCCTGCTGCACGCCCACCCGAGTGGCCTGGGCAAGGAGGTGCTGGACAATTACCGGGGCGAAAAGGTCGTGGCTGGCGCCCTCGCCGCCCTTCAGGATCGCGGCCTGATTCACCACGGGCATGTGACCTGCAACGAGGCCGGCGAACATTCGTTGAACCTGCCAATCAAGCTCAGCGCTGCCGGTGTCGAGGCTGCACGCAAGCTCGAAAGCTGAGCAATGTGATCGTGTGATCGTGTGATCGTGTGATCGTGTGATCGTGTGATCATTAATCATGTAGGAGCTGCCGCAGGCTGCGATCTTTTGACTTTGAAGATCAAAAGATCGCAGCCTTCGGCAGCTCCTACATTGGGTTTATGTGCGACACAGATTCAATGTGGGAGCTGGCTTGCCAGCGATTGCTATAAATCAGGCGCCGCTGGACTCGCGGATAAACGCATCCACTTCAGCCACCCCCGGCGAGGTCGCCGGCCCCCAGCGCGTCACCGCGATAGCCGCCGCCGCATTCGCCCGCCGCGCCGATTCGTGCGCAGTCAAACCCTGCGCCAACCCCGCCACAAACACCCCGGCATGTGCATCGCCCGCGCCATTGCTGTCCACCGCTTTGACGGCAAACCCCGGCACATGCCGACGCTCACCGCGCTGATGAATCCAGCAGCCTTGCGGGCCATCGCGCACGACGATCAACACGTCTTCAGGCAAATGCTCAGCCATTCGATCCAGCGCCACAGCAAGCTCTTCAGCGCCGGTAAACCTAAGCGCCTCGACACTGTTGCTGGTCCACACATCAATGCGCGGCAATAGCGCCTGCATCATCGGCGAGTCGGGCGACTCCACCAGCGGGCCTGGATCGAACACCACGTTGATCGAGCCCGGTAGCGCCAGCGTCCAGTCGAGCAGCGCTTGCGCCTTGCCTGCGTGCAACAGGCTGTAGCCGCTGAGATAAACGTAATCGCCGGCCTCGGCGGCAACGCTGTTCAGATCGTCCTCGGTCACCTCACCTTCAGCGCCGATGTAGGAAATGAAACTGCGCTCCGCCGACGCATCGGTCAGCGCTACGCACAAACCGGTGTCGCGCTGCGCACGCTCCTTGATGCCGATATGAATGCCTTCAACGTTCATCGCCTCACGCGCCAGATCGCCGAAACGCCCGCTGCCGTGGCGACCGAGATAGACCACCGGCAAGCCATTACGCGCCGCCGCGGCCATCACGTTGAAACCGCCACCCGCTTCGAAACCTGCCGACTGCGCGAGCACATCACCGCCAATCTGCGGCAGTTTATCCACGGCCATGACCAGGTCGATGATGACCTGGCCGGTGTGCAACATCTTAGGCATGAGCATTCTCGGTTGGCGCGGCGCGGCGATCTTTCGCCCCGCCGAGGACGAAGTAAATGCCACCGGCGACGACAAAGGTCACGATCCAGCCGAGGCCGTTATGGCCCAGCCAGGAGTCGGACAAAAAGCCTTTGAACCAGACGTTCTCGGCGGTGGTGCCGATGGTGGTGAAGCTGAAGCCGAGGATGATGGCAATCGCCCACGCGCCGAACGCGCGCCACTCGATGCCGCCGCGATACCAGTAGGCGCTGCTCGGGCTGACATCGAGCAGGTCTTTGGGGCTGTAGTAGTGACGGTGAATCAGGTCGACGACGAAGATCCCGACCCACGCGGTGATTGGCACCGCCAGCAGGGAAATGAAGGTGATGAACGGGCCGTAAAAGCTGTCGGCGATCAGCATGAAGTAGATCGAACCGGCGAAGATCGCAACGATGTCGACCACCACCGCGTAGACGCGTTTGACCTTGAGGCCGAGAGTCAGCGTGGTCAGACCGGCGGAGTACACCGACAGGTTGTTCGACAGCAGCAGGCCACCGAACGCGGTGATTAGGTACGGCACGGCCATCCACGTTGGCAGCATGTCGCGGATCGCCACGATCGGGTCAGTCGCCGAAGCGAGGTCGTTGTTGCCCACCGACAACAAGCCGCCGAGGGTGATCAACAGCACCAGCGGAATGCCCGCGCCGAATGCCGCGGACGCGACCAGACGCACGGCTTTGACGCTGCGATGCTGATAGCGCGACATATCGGCGCCGGCGTTGGCCCAACCGATGCCGGTGCCGGCGGCCATGGTACCGATGCCAATGATCATGGCGCTCATCGGTGCTGGCGTGGCGTTGAACACCGCGCTCCAGTCGATGGTCGCGCAGAGGAAGCCGCCGACCAGAAGGTTCAGCGCGCCGAACACGTAGGTCGCCCACTTCTGGATCACCAGCAAGGTCGCGTGGCCGAGGCCCGACACCGACAGGGTCAGCAAGACGAAAATGGCGATGAAGATCAGCGTCAGTACCGGTGCGCTTTTCGCTTCGACCGGCGAGCCGAACAGGATCGAGCACAGTGACAGCAGCACAAATGCGGCGGTGGTGGTGTTGACGGTTTCCCAGCCCAGACGCGACATCAGCGAGACCAGCGTCGGGCCGATATTGCCGCGTACGCCGAAGATCGCTCGCGACAACGTCAGGCTCGGCGCACGGCCACGGCGACCGGCAATCGAGATGATCCCGACCACCGCGAACGAACCGGCAGCGCCGATGATTGCGACGATGATTGCCTGCCAGATCGCCAGCCCGCGAAACGCCACCAGCGTGGCGCCCAATGGCAGACCGAGGATAGAAATGTTGGCGGCGAACCAGACCCAGAACAATTGCAGCGGATGACCGTTGCACTCGGCTTCCGGCACCGGTTCGATGCCGCGGGTTTCCAGTTGCCCGGCGCTTTGCCCGGCGTTTGCTGAACTCATGAAGGTGCTCCTGTTTGCCTTTTTTGTGGTTGTGGCAATGATGCAAAACGACAAGACATCGCGGCCGTCCTCGGCCTGTCTGCGCGATCCATTGCGGGTTGGAAATTCGAAATTTGCGGTGCGCCTATCGCTGGCAAGCCAGCTCCCACAGGGATCAGGGTGTACACAAATGTGTGTTCACAGCAAAAACCTGTGGGAGCTGGCTTGCCAGCGATAGCGTCAGTTCAATCAGCGCAAGGCCAACAGCCCCTGCACCAACGGCTCAAGCTCAAGATGATTAACGGTTTTCACCGTATTGATCATCTCGGCAGGCCAGCTCTCAAAGCCCAGGCAGGCCCCGAGCATCGCGCCGAGAATCGCCGCGATGGTGTCAGTGTCGCCACCCAGACTGGCGGCCATGCACAGCGCATCAAACGCGCTCATCTCACCGACCGCAACTTGCTGCGCCAGCGCGAACGAGACCACCACCGATTCCTGCGACGCCACCGAAGTACCGATCACGTCGTAGAGCAAATCCGCCAGCAGAGCCTTGTCGCTATCGACACTGATCGTGCGCGCCCAACTGATGCGCGAGGCGATTCGTCCACCGGCGACCCAGTGACCATGCGCTTCCGCTTGCTGAGCGATTTGCTGAGCGAGGTTCAACGCCTCGCCCAGGTCCATGCCGTTGATGCCGGCCGAGACCACCGCCGCCACCGCCGCCGCGCTGGAAATCCCCAGCGTGGTGTTGTGAGTCACCTGACAGGCCTGCACCACCGCCGCAATAAAGCGCTCGGGATCGGCAACATCCGCCGCGATCCCGACGGGGGTGATGCGCATTGCCGCGCCATTGGTGGTGCCGTAACGCCCAGCCTCTTCCGGCGAATGACCAGCAAGGATCATTTCGATGGCGCGTTTGGTCGACGGCCCGAGCAAATCCTGCGAGCCCTTGGCCTGCATCTCGGCTTCCCACTCGATCAGGCGTTGCGCGAGGATCGCCGGTTCGATATGGCCCTTGCCTTCGACCAGCAATTCGCCGACCAGGATGGCCTGTTCGGTATCGTCGGTGATCGAGCCCTTGGGCATGTTCGCGGCGATGGGTTGCAATGGCCCGGCATCTTGCAGATCGCTGATCTGGCCGAAGCGCGCCTTGATGGTTTCGCGGTTCAGCGATTGCGTCGGCATGCCCAGCGCGTCGCCGAGAGCCAGGCCATAAAAAGCGCCGAGGGCACGGTTGAGCGGGGTCATTTCGATTCTCCAAATTGCAGGTGCAGACGGAAATGCACCGGGTCGAGCAGGCTTTCGACCTGCTCCATGAACCGGTTCTGGCGGTCGTAGGTGGTGCGCAGGGCTTTGAGGAACACCGTGCCTTCCGGGCGGCCGAGCAGTTCAGCGTCAACAGCGTTCAGCGGTTCGGCGCCGATCCATTGATCACCGCGCTCGCCGATGTAGCCGTAAGCGGCCAGGGTGATGGTCAGGGAATTGTCGATCAGACCGACGCGCGGCAGGCTTTCCAGGCCGCCGGTGGCCGGCATCAAAGAACGTTCAAGGGACACCAGCGTGCCTTCGGTGGAACGGCGACGACGGTCGAGGGTGATGAATTGGTCAGTGCCGAACCGCGACAGCAGGTCGGGGCGGGTCACGGCTTCCAGGCGCAACACTTCGGTGTTGATCATCGCGCCGCTGTCGGCCAGCGCCTGCGCCCAGCCGCTGCGTTGGTCGAGGGCGACACCATCGAAGGTGACGATCGAGCCGACGCCGCCTTGCGTGGCGATGTATTTGCGCCGCTTCAGTTCGGCCAGCGCTTCGCGCAACGTGCCACGGCTGACGTTGAATTCTTGAGCCAACTGATGCTCGCCGGGCAACAGAAAGCCGTCCTCCATGAGACCGCTTTCGATGCGTCGGACGAGTTCGTCGACCACCCGTTGTTTCTTGTCAAATCGTACCTGTCTAATCATGTACAAAGTGATAACCGAAACGGGCGCTAACGGGCAAGAACAATTTCAGCAAGCTGACAAAAGGCGCAGGGGCATACGCAATCCCCTGTAGGAGTGAGCCTGCTCGCGATAACGGCGGCACATCCAACATCAATGTGACTGAAAGTACGCTATCGCGAGCAGGCTCACTCCTACAGTTTTGCGGTGAACCGGTGTTCAGTGTTGACCGCGAATCCCTGTGGGAGCTGGCTCGCCAGCGATGGCGGCGGAACATCCAACATCTGACCGCGAATCCCTGTAGGAGTGAGCCTGCTCGCGATAACGGCGGCACATCCAACATCAACGTGACTGAAAGTACGCTATCGCGAGCAGGCTCACTCCTACAGTTTTGCGGCGAACCGGTGTTCAGTGTTGACCGCGAATCCCTGTGGGAGCTGGCTCGCCAGCGATGGCGGCGGAACATTCAAAGTTGATGTTGAATGATCTACCGCAATCGCTGGCAAGCCAGCTCCCACAGGTTTGCGTATCGAGGATGGGATCAGCGTTGTTTGAGGCGGTCGATGACGACGGCCAGCAGCAAAATCGAACCGCGGATGACGTATTGGTAGAAGGTATCGATGTTCTTCAGATTCATCGCATTCTCAATGATCGCCAGAATCAACACCCCGGCAATCACATGCCGAATCATGCCGATCCCGCCGCTGAGCGACACCCCGCCCAACACGCAAGCCGAAATCACCGTCAGCTCAAAACCCTGGCCAATCATTGGCTGCCCGGAGGTCATCCGCGACGCCAGAATCACCCCCGCCAGCGCACCAATCACACCGTGCACGGCAAAGATAATGATCTTGGTGCGGTCAACGTTCACACCCGCCAGCAACGCCGCTTCCTGGTTGCCACCAATGGCCATGGTGTTGCGCCCGTAGGTGGTGTAATTCAGCAGCCAGCCGAAAAACAGAAAGCAGACAATGGTGATCAGAATCGGCACCGGCACGCCAAACAACTGACCGTTGCCGAAAACGAAAAATGATTCCTGCGACACGCCCACCGCTTTGCCGTTGGCAAAAATGTAAGCCAGACCGCGAACAATCTGCATGGTCGCCAACGTCGTGATCAATGCATTGACGCGCAACTTGGCAATCACGATTCCGTTGATCAACCCGACAATCAAGCCCATCACCAACGCTGCACTGACACCGAGAAACACGCTGTTGGTGTCACGCATCACCACCGCCGCGACCACGCCGGCGCAGGCAATCACCGAGCCCACCGACAAGTCGAAATGCCCCGACGCCAGGCAGTACAACATCGTGCACGCGGCGATCCCGGTGGTGGAAATTGCCAGGCCCAGACCACGCATGTTCAACGGCGAAAGGAAGTTGTCGATCAGCAGCGTACAGGCAACGAAAATGCCCACCGCCGCCAGCAGCATGACCCAGTCATCAAGGAAGCGGCGCATGTCCAGCGGTTTGCGCTCTTTGGGCAGGGTTTCGTTTTGGGTTGTCATCATAGTCACCTCTCAGTTCGCCACGCCGTCAGCGCGGTGGCGCGGCAAAGCCAGTTGCAGCAGGTTGGATTCATTGGCCTGGTCACGGCTGATTTCGCCGCGCAGGGCGCCTTCGCAGAGCACCAGAATGCGGTCGGAAATGCCCATCACTTCCATCAGGTCGCTGGACACCACGATCACCGAAATACCCTCGGCGGCGAGGTTGTGGATGATCTGGTAGATCTCCGCTTTGGCGCCGATGTCGATGCCGCGCGTTGGTTCGTCGAGCAGCAAGACCTTCATCGGCATCGACAACCAACGGCCGAGAATGGCCTTCTGCTGATTGCCACCGGAAAGAAACTTGATCTGCTGACCGGCATGCGGGGTTTTCACTTTCAGCGCTTTGATCTGTTTGTCGGCGTTGCCCTTTTCCCACAAACCGCGAATCAGGCAGCCGAGCCCCGAATGTGCGCCACGGGCACTGATGTTGATGTTCTCGGCGACGCTGGCCAGCGGGATGATGCCTTCCTTCTTGCGATCCTCCGGGCACAGCAGAATCCCGGCGGCAATCGCGTCGCGCGGTGAGCGCAGTTTCAATTCGTGACCGCGCAATTCGAGGCGTCCAGCGGTGTTGCGTTCCAGTCCGCTGAGAAGGCGAAACAGCTCGGTGCGCCCTGCCCCAACCAGGCCGAACAAGCCAAGGATTTCACCCTTGTGCGCTTCGAAACTGATCGGCTCGCGCAAGCCAGGGCCTAGCAAGCCATCGACCTTCAGCGCGACGGCGCCGCGTGGACGATGGCGATAATCGTAGATGTCCTGAATGTCGCGACCGACCATGCAGGTCACCAGTTGATCGTGGGTCAACTGGCTCATGTCCTCGAAGGTGCGCACGTAGCGACCGTCCTTGAACACCGTCACCGCGTCGCAGATACGGAACACTTCTTCCATACGGTGCGAGACGTAGAGCACCACTTTGCCCTCGTCACGCAGACGACCAATGATCGCCATCAAGCGGTCGATCTCACGGGCCGAGAGGCTGCTGGTCGGTTCGTCGAAAGCGATGACATGCGCCCCGCGTGACAGCGCTTTGGCGATTTCTACCAGTTGCCGTTGGCCGAGTGACAGGCGTCCGACTTTGGTCTGCGGATCGATTTCGTCGGCCAGGCCTTTGAGGCAATTCAACGCTTGCTGGCGTAACACACCGCGATTGATCAAACCGAAACTCGCTGGCAGATGGCCGAGAAACAGGTTTTCGGCGACGGTCATTTCCGGCACCAGATGCAGCTCTTGGTGAATCACCGCGACGCCGCTGCCGATGCTGTCGGCGGTCGACCTGAACGCCATGGTCTGCTCGCCGATCTGCAACTCGCCGCTGCTCGGGATGTAAGCGCCACCGAGGATTTTCAGCAGGGTCGATTTGCCGGCGCCGTTCTCGCCCATCAAGGCGTGAACCTGCCCCGGATGCGCGACGAAGCTGATGGCGTCCAGCGCCTTCACACCGGGAAAGGTTTTGCCGATCCCGTTGAAGCGCAGGCTGCCGCTGGAGCTGTGTTGTTGTGTCTGGACTTGCGCGTGCATAAAGCCACCTCTTCACACCGAAAAACGGCCCGGCTGCCCGGGCCGTCGCGGCATCAGTTCCACAGGCCGATTTTTTCCAGCTCTTGCTTGAAGTTCTCGCGGGTGATCAGGGTAACGTCGTCCATCGCGGTGTACTTCGGCGGCTCTTTGCCGGTGGTGACCCACTCGTACATCATCTCGGCGGTTTTGTAGCCTTCGATGTGCGGGCTTGGCAGCATCGAGCCGAAGAAGCCGCTGTTAGGCTTTTTCAATTCGCCAATGGCGTCGGTGCCGTTGATGCCGATGCCGATCACGTTGGTCGCGGCAAAACCTGCGGCTTCAGTGGCGCGCACGCCGCCGAGCACGGTGTTGTCGTTCATGCCGCCGATGATCAGGTTTTTCGCCGCGCTCGGCAGTTTCACCAGCGCCGAGTTGGTGGCGTCCATGCTGCCCGGTACGTCGAGGGTTTTCAGCGCGGCAAAGAGGATGTGATCCTTCGGCATGCCGGCGTCTTCAAGGGATTTCACCGAGCCGTCAGTGCGTTTCTTGCCGGTGTCGAGTTCGTTGTAGGTGTTGACCACCGCGTAGGTGTCTTTCCAGTCCCAGTTGCGTTTTTTCGCTTCGGCGACCATCGCGTTACCCTGCTTCTGGCCGACTTCGAACGCGGCCATGCCGAGGTACGGCACGTCTTCCATGAACTTGCCGTTGGCGTCGACGAAACGGTCATCGACGGCAATCACTTTCAGGTCATTGAGTTTGGCTTTGGCCATGATTGCCGGGCCGAGCGACACGTCCGGCGGGCAGATCACGAAGCCCTTGGCACCGTTGGCGGCGAGACTGTCGATGGCCGAGAGGGTTTTCTCGCCATCTGGCACAGCAATCTTGATCAGTTCGAAGCCCTTGTCCTTGGCGGCTTTCTCGGCGAAGGCCCACTCGGTCTGGAACCACGGCTCTTCAGCCTGCTTGACCAGAAAACCGATTTTCACGGTGTCGGCAGCGAGCAGCGAACTGCTCAGGCTGAACGCAGTGACCGCCAGGGCGGTAGTGCACAGGGTACGAATCCCGAAACGACGTTTCATAAGCTGACTCCTTGTTATTTTTTTTGAGCAATGTTTTGAAAAGCGTTAAAGCGTGTTCCTGCAAAGCCTGTTGAAAATAGTCATATCGTATGATGATTGGATTTCACCCGGATCTATCCGCGTGAAAGCTGCAGCGCTCAGTCGTGGTACATCACCGAGCGGCCACCATCGATGGTGATGCATGACGCGTTGATAAACGGTGCTTCATCACTGGCCAGAAACACCGCAGTCATCGCCACTTCCAGCGGCTGACCGATGCGTTTCGGCGGGTGCAGATCGAAGGCGCGCTGACGTTCGGCGTGCGGGTCGGCGAAACCGTTCCAGTAATCGACGTTCAGTTGCGTTTCAATGTAGCCCGGCGCGATGGCGTTGACGCGAATGCCTTTCGCCGCGTATTCGATGCCGAGGGCGCGGGTCAGCCCAAGCAAACCGTGTTTGGCCACCGGGTACGGAAAGCAGCCGGGAATGATGTGGCTGGAATGGGTCGAGGCGATATTGATGATGCTGCCGACGCCCTGCTCGATCATCTGCGGCAGCACGGCTTTGCAGCCGAACCAGGCGCCATCGAGGTCGATCGCAAAGCAGCGATGCCAGTCTTCGTCAGTCATTTCCAGCGGATCACGGAACACGTTGACCCCGGCGCAGTTGACCAGCACGTCGATACGACCGTGCAGCTCAACGGCGCGTTTGGCCATGGCGTGCAGATCGTGCTGACGCGAGACATCCGCCTTCAGCGCCTGCACGTCAAAGCCCTGCTCGCGCCAGTGCGCGGCGACCTTTTCGACTTTTTCAGCCTGGATATCGCTGATCACCAACTTCGCTTGCTGCGAGGCGAAGGCAGCAACGATGGCTTCGCCGATACCTTGCGCGGCACCGGTCAGCAGCACGACCTTGTTTTTCAGACGCTCGCCCTTCGGCGGTGCGGGCACCGGCGGCAGGGAAAGAGGTTCAGCCATGGATCAGAACTCCTGTTTCGCAGGCACAAAAAAACCGGGCATCTAATGATGTCCGGTCTGGAAGGCGTTTTGAACGAAACAGGCAGGCGTCGCCGACGGCATCGAGCCGTTGCGAGACGCTGACCCCACTCGGGAGTGCGATAGAAATTCGCTGCATCACTTCACCTGTTTTGTTCTTTTTAAGTGTGAGTGCGTGTTACTGCTGCAGCCGACTATAAACCCGACCGCCAAATAATCTCAATATATAATTTTGCATCCCATATTCTGGGATCATCCAGCAAAACGGGTGCAGAGTTTTCCGGGCACATCGACGCGCATCGACAGCACCGCGCCATCCAGCGGATGGTTGTGCGGACTCTTGGCACTGGTGATGTACAGGGTTTTCAAATCTTCACCGCCAAAGACGCAACTGGTTGGCCGACTGATCGGCAAGTCGATCCGACGGTCGATATAACCGTCCGGCGTCAGGCGCAACAGGCAACTGCCGTCCCAACGGGCATTCCACACGTAGCCTTCGGCGTCCATCGCCGAGCCGTCCGGGCCGCCCTGCTGATCGGGGCCGTACCAGATGTAAGCGGTGTCGAGGTTGCCGTCGGTGTGAATGAAATAGCGGTACAGCGTGCTGTCGAGGCTGTCGCCGAACAGCAGCGTAGTGCCGTCGTTGCTCCACAGCAGCGTGTTGGGAATGCCCAGACCGCGCAGCAACGGCGTGACGCGTTTATCCGGATCGACGCGAAACAGCCCACCGGAACGGCGGATGATCGGCAGATCCTCGCCCTGCTCGCCGATGTTGTTTTGCATGGTGCCGAGCCACAACCGACCCTGAGCATCGCACCGTGCTTCGTTGGGACGATTGCCCGGTTGCGGGTCGGCGACGCAGAACAGCGTCAGGCGCGGTTCAAGGCCGGGGGAATCGAGATCGAGGCGATAGACGCCGCTGCTCAGGGTCACCAGGGCGTCGCCACTGTTGCACGGGATGAACGCGGAAATGTGCTCGGGCATCTGCCAGATCTGCACGTTCTGGCCGATCAGGCGCAAGGCCTGTTTGCCGGCAATGTCGACCCAGTACAGCGCCTGGGTCGGCGCGTCCCAAAACGGGCCTTCACCGAGTTGGGCGCGGTGTTGGGTCAGGGCGGTCCACGGCATATAACGGTCTCCATTGTTCTTGTTTTTTACTGTAGGAGTGAGCCTGCTCGCGATCGCGGTGGATCAGTCGAAGCTGCTTTGCCTGATACGACGCAATCGCGAGCAAGCTCACTCCTACAGGGGAATTAGTAGTTAGCCGGCTTTTTTGTCGGCCATGACTTTTGGATAGAAGCGTTTTATCGCCAGGTCTGCATTGTCGATCAGGGTCATGCACGCCCACACGCCGCGCGCGGAATCGCGGGCGGCGATGGCATCGGCCATGTCTTTGTGGATCGGCAGCGTGCGGCGCAGTTCATCCGGGTCGGCGGCAGAGACTTCGAACGACACCGCCAGCAACGCGCCGAGGGCCGGGACCATTTGTTCAATGAACTGGTTATGGCTGGCCGCGAGAATACATTCGTGGAAAGCCTGATCGGCGCGGTTGTAATCGATGCCGCTGTCCACCGCTCGTTCAAGGGCATTGAACGCCAGTTGCACGGCTTCGATCTGCTCCTGCGTTGCCCGCTCGCACGCCCAGCGCACCGCCATCGGTTCGATGGTGCGGCGCAAGTCGAGCAGGTCATCGACGAAGTTTTCCGGCAAACCGTTGCGCGACAACCAGCCGACGACTTGTGGATCGAACAGGTTCCAGCGCCGCACGGGCAATACGCGGGTGCCGACTTTCGGCCCGACTTCGAGCATGCCTTTGGCGACGAGGGTTTTGATCGCTTCGCGGATGACGGTGCGGCTGACCCCGAGTTGCTCGCCCAGATCGGCTTCGACTTTGATGGTCTGCCCCGGTTTGACCTGGCCGGCGGCGATCCAGCTGCCTAGCCAGTCAACGGTCGACGCATGAAAGCTGCTGGACATGAACACCTCAAAGCGGGACGCGATGGGTGATCAAGCTAATGATCATATGATTGGGTGTCAACGACAAAAAAAGATCGCAGCCTTCGGCAGCTCCTGCAGCTGTACGCCATGTAGGAGCTGCCGAAGGCTGCGATCTTTTAAGGTTCGAGGCCGATGCGAAAGAACTCGCCGCCGCTCCATACGCCCAACCAACGTTGGCCATCGATCTCACGACTGACCGCCAGTTCCACCAGTTGGTAGAACACATTGCGGTGGATCAACGCTTCGAGGTTGGTGCGTACATGCACGTAAGGCGCAGGCTCTTGCGTTGCCGGATCAATCTCGACGCGAATCGGATGCTCAGGCCCGGCCTCAGCCGTTTCATCGACGTTGGTGGTAAAACGCAACAGCTGCGCCTCCCCCTCGCCTTCAACCTCGACAGCAATCGCCACAAACGGCGCATCGTCGACCTTGATCCCGACCTTCTCGACCGGGGTGATCAGGAAATAGTCATCGCCATCGCGGCGCATGATCGTCGAGAACAGCTTGACCATCGGCTTGCGCCCGATCGGCGTGCCCAGGTAATACCAGGTGCCGTCGCGGGCGATGCGCATGTCGATGTCGCCGCAAAAGTCCGGGTTCCACAAGTGCACCGGCGGCAGGCCTTTGGTTTTCGGGATCTGTCCCAACAGGTCATTGGCTTTTTGCGGGCCACTCATGGCGTTCTCCTTTGAATTATTGGTCGCCGACTCCCAGCAGGCTGCGCGCGTATTGCGCCAGCGGCGGGCCGATCAGGTCTTCGGGTTTGCTGTCGTGGAACGTCAGTAAACCGCCACGACTCTTGATGCGTGCAGTATCAATCAAATACTGCGTGCTGGTCTCGATCAACATGATCTGAATCACACCGCCGTCGATGCCCAGGCGATCCACAGCTTCCTGATCGAGCCACTCATCGGAGTTGCCGATGCGGTCGTCAGCCTTGGCGAAACGGGTGTAGAGCAGATAGTGCGCGCCGGCGTCACGGGCTTCACCCATTGCCTGATCGAGGCCTTCCGGCGCGCGGGCACGGCGCACCATCGGGAAATATTCGACGAAGCCCTTGAAGGCTTCCTCAGCCACTACGTTGGGGCGCGGGTAAGAACCGCCCGGCGGCGCAAACGAACCTTGCGCGATGTAGATGAACGAGTCCGGCTGAATGCGGAAGTTGTTCACGCGGCGGCTGTCACTGTGATCCAGCAGCCCCGCATCGCTCATCTGATAGCGAGTGCCCTCGGCCATATCGCTGACAGTCATACAGCCGCCAAGCGCCAAAACGGCCAGCAGCAAAACCAGGCTACGCATCCTATTCCTCCAGAGGCCGGTGACGGAAAACCGGCGAATGGCCGTTGGATGCAGCTTTTGCGCCAGCTCGGGATCTTGGTTGATTTATAGAACGCATTCGCGGGCAAGCCTTGCTCCTACAGGATCGCATAACTCTGTAGGAGCAAGGCTTGCCCGCGAATGGGGAGTATCAGCCGCCGATGATCTTCATGACGGTGGCGCCGCCGGAAAACGCCACTTCCTGCTTGTCGCCCAGCGCTTTGACCAGCAGACGCTGGAGCGCCGGCAGTGCCTGATGACGCGGCTTATCAAGCAGATCGCCGACGTAATGGCGGTTGCTCGACGACAGGCAGCCGTGCAGCCAACCGGTCGACGACAGGCGCAAGCGCGAGCACGTCCGGCAGAACGGTACGCTTTCGTTGGCGATCACGCCGAAGTTGCCCAGGCCGGGAATCGCATAGCGCACTGCGGTGGCGTCGATCGGCGCGTCGGTCTGTGCGTACTCGTAGCGCTCGCCGATCAGGCTGAGCAATTGTTCAAGGCTGACGAACTGTTGCAGGAAAGCATTGGAGTCTTTGGCCAGGTGCCCCATGCGCATCAGCTCGATGAAGCGCAACTCGAAGCCGCGCTCAAGGCAATAATCGAGCAGCGGCATCACCTGATCGAGGTTCTGCCCGCGCAACGGCACCATGTTGACCTTGATCTTCATCCCTGCCGCAGCGGCTTGATCCATGCCATCGAGCACAGTGGCCAGATCGCCGCCGCGAGCGATGCTGCGGAACGCACCCGCGTCGAGGGTATCGAGGGACACATTGATGCGGCGCAGACCGGCATCTACCAGCAGCGGGAGTTTCTTCGCGAGGAGTTGACCGTTGGTGGTCAGGCTGATGTCGTCCAGGCCCATCTTGCCGACTGCGGTCATGAACGATTCGAGCTTGGGACTGACCAGCGGCTCGCCGCCAGTGATGCGCAAGCGCTCGATGCCGGCGGCCTCGATCAGGTACTCGACACCGCGTGCCATGGCTTCGGCCGACAGTTCATCCTGCGCAGCCACCAACCGCTTGCCGTTGGGCACGCAGTAGGTACACGCGTAATTGCAGGCTGAAGTCAGGCTGATGCGCAAATTGCGAAAACGCCTGCCTTGACGGTCAACGATCATGATCACTCCGGCGATAGAATTTCGAGCCGCTAAAACTTGACTCACAAATCAAGTTTTAGCAAGCCCTATGCCTGAGTATATTCCTGCGGTACTGCGTCATGTAGCGAAATCATGGCGCAATAAGCCAGCTGAATGGCTCAGCTGCTCGGCGTTTCCGGGTCGCGCTTGCGCTTGTTGCCCATGCGCACGCCGATGTCCATCAGAAACTGGAAGAAACCTTCCTGATCTTCCAGCACATTGCTCCAGAACGGCGAGTGATACAGCGCCACAGCGCCATGCACCAGCGCCCAGGATGCGCAGTAGTGGAAATACGGCGGCACGTCTTCGAGCTTGCCTTCGCTGATACGGCCCTTGATCAGCAGGGTCAGACGTTCGAAGTTCGAGGCACGGATCTTGTGCAGCTCCTCGACCATCTCCGGTACTTGATTGCCCTTGACCACCTTCTCTTCGAGACGGTCGAACAGACGATAGCGCTGTGGGTCACGCATGCGGAATTCGAAGTAGGCGCGGGACAGCGCTTCCTTGTCCTTGTCGACATCGGCCGAATGCAGCAGCTCGTTCAAATCGCGCTCATAGTCGAGCATCAGGCGCAGATAGATCTCAGCCTTGGATTTGAAGTGCTTGTAGATCGTGCCTTTGCCGATACCCACGGCATCAGCAATCATCTCGACGGTGACACTGTCTTCACCTTGGTCGAGGAACAGCTTGAGCGCGGTATCGAGAATTTCTTGCTCGCGGCGACGAAACTCACGGACCTTACGAGGTTCTTTGTGCATAAGAAAAGGTCTGAAGGGTCAAAATTCGAAGCCGCGTATTATGCCTAACTTGCGCAAAAATGCACGGATCATCCGACCATATCTGTGTTTCTTGTTCATTTTGAGAACGTTTTGGGCGCAATGAGAACTCAACTGAAGCAAACGTATTCCAAATTTGTTTAAAAACCCCGACCGGCTCACTGGACTGCACGCCAGACTGATCAATACTTCAACTGTCGGGCGACATCTCCCCCAAGTGTCGCGCCGATAAAGGTACCAACGGACCGCGTGCCTTTGTTTTACTCCTAATGGTCTTAACCCGGATTCACCCCCCAGAACCCGGGTTTTTTTTGCCCGCGTTTTGACCTTTATCCCACATCACACCTGTAGGAGCTGCCGCAGGCTGCGATCTTTTGATCTGGCTTTTTTAAGATCAAAAGATCGCAG
>NZ_RWIL01000042.1:0-32386 GCF_009764635.1 Pseudomonas sp. PB103
AAGTATTTCAAACAAAGGGGATGTGTCAGCCGCGAGGGTGGTGTTTGGCGTGCAGCTCTTGCAGGCGGGCGCGGGCGACGTGGGTGTAAATTTGCGTGGTGGAGAGGTCGCTGTGGCCGAGCAGCATTTGCACCACGCGCAGGTCGGCGCCATGGTTGAGCAGGTGCGTGGCAAAGGCGTGGCGCAAGGTGTGCGGCGACAGCGACTTGCCGATTCCCGCGACCTTGGCCTGATGCTTGATCCGGTGCCAGAACGTCTGCCGGGTCATCTGCTCGCCGCGCTGGCTGGGAAACAGCACATCACTGGGCCGCCCGCCGAGCAGTTCGCCGCGCCCATCGCGCATGTAGCGTTCGATCCAGACAATCGCCTCCTCGCCCATCGGCACCAGCCGCTCCTTGCTGCCCTTGCCCATCACCCGCAACACGCCCTGACGCAAGTTGACTTGCTCCAGCGTCAGGCTGACCAGTTCGGTCACGCGCAAACCGCATGCATACAGCACTTCAAGCATGGCGCGGTCACGCTGACCAATCGCTTCGCTCAAGTCCGGCGCCTGCAACAGCGCCTCCACGTCAGCTTCTGACAGCGATTTGGGTAATGGCCTACCCAGTTGCGGCATGTCGACACGTAAAGTCGGGTCGACGCTGATCATTTTTTCCCGCAACAGATAGCGATAAAAGCCACGCACACCGGAGAGAAATCTCGCCGTGGAACGCGGTTTGTAGTTTTGCTCAAGGCGCCAGGCCAAATGATCAAGGATCAGCTCACGCCCGGCGTTGATCAGCTCGAGGTTTTTCTCCCGCAACCAGCCATTGAACAGGGCGAGATCGCTGCGGTAAGCGCCGCGCGTGTTGTCGGACAGGCCCTTCTCAAGCCACAGAGCGTCGAGGAATTGGTCAATTAGTGGATGGTCGATGGCAGGCATGGGCGCTCAAGACACACAGCCTCTAGGGCTGTGCGCAAATGTAGAGTGAACTGTAGGAATGGCCGCTAGTCTTTCATAGCCCGCTACTTCAAGGAACAGGGAGCATCAATGAACGAGCAGCAAATTCTATTGGCATTTGGCGGGATTGGTGCGGCGGCGCTGGGGTGCCAATGGCTGGCCTGGCGCCTGAAGTTGCCGGCAATTCTGTTTCTGTTGCTGACCGGCATTCTGGTCGGCCCGGTGCTGGGCTGGCTCGATCCACAGGAAATGTTTGGCCCATTGCTGATGCCGCTGGTGTCACTGGCGGTGGCGCTGATTCTGTTCGAGGGCAGCCTGACGCTGCACCTGTCGGAATGGAAAGAGATCGGCAGCGTTGTGCATCGTCTGGTAACGATCGGCGCCCTGTCGACGTGGGTCGTCATCGCCGTCGCCACGCACTATCTGCTCGGCTTCGACTGGATGCTGGCCATCCTTTTCGGCAGCCTGACGCTGGTCACCGGCCCGACCGTGATCGTGCCGATGCTGCGCGTGGTGCGGCCGAAAGCCTCGATCGCCAATATTTTGCGCTGGGAAGGCATCGTCATCGACCCGATCGGCGCCCTCCTCGCAGTGGTGGTTTACAGCTTCATCATTGCCAGCGCTGAAGGCCATGGTCTGAAGCAAAGCCTGTTCACCTTTGGCGGTGTGATCGTCTGTGGCGCGGTGTTCGGAATTGTTGGCGGCTGGCTGCTCGGCACAGTGATCCGCCGGCAGTGGCTGCCGGAGTATCTGCATAACCTCGCGTCGTTGGCGGCGGTGTTGGGGATTTTCATTGCGTCCAACGAGGTCATGCACGAATCCGGCTTGCTGGCGGTGACGCTGATGGGCATGTGGCTGGCGAACATGAAAGGCGTGGATGTGCGGCACATCCTGCACTTCAAGGAAAACCTCAGCGTGCTGCTGATTTCCGGCCTGTTCATTTTGCTCGCGGCGCGCCTGGATCTGTATGCGTTGATCGGGCTGGGGCCGTTGGTGCTGATTCTGTTGCTGGTGATTCAGTTGATCGCCCGGCCGTTGAACGTATTGCTCAGCACGGCCGGTTCCAGCCTGAGTTGGCGTGAGCGTGCGTTGCTGTGCTGGATTGCACCACGCGGGATCGTCGCGGCGGCGGTGTCGGCGATTTTTGCGATTCGCCTGCATGAGGCCGGGCATGAAGGTGCCTTGCTACTGGTGCCGCTGACGTTTGCGGTGATTATCGGCACGGTGGTGCTGCAAAGCGCGACCGCACGACCACTTGCACGGCTATTGAAGGTTGCCGAGCCGGCGCCGAGCGGTTTCCTGATCGTTGGTGCGAACGGTCCGGCGCGGGAGCTGGGCAAGTCGCTGCAGCAACTGGGTAGCCGCGTGCTGCTGACCGATTCGAGCTGGGAAAACATTCGCGCGGCGCGCATGGAAGGTTTGCCGACCTACTTCGGCAACCCGGCTTCGCAACATGCCGACGCGCATCTGGATCTGGTCGGGTTGGGGCACTTGCTGGCGCTGTCGCCTTCGGGTGAACTCAATACTCTGGCGGCGATGCGCTTTCGGCATGACTTCGGGCATCAGCGTTTGTTCGGGTTGGCCAGTGGGCACGAGAGTCGGCGCAGTGATAAACATCGGGCGAGTCTGGAACACCGGGGTAATCAATTGGGCAGCGAGGCGTTTACCTACGCAAAACTGGCCAGCCAGATGGGCCAAGGGTCTGAACTGTATAGCACGACGTTGACCGATGGTTTTGGCTGGGAAGATTACCGGGCGCTGCATGGCAATCGTGCGACGTTGCTGTTCATGCGTGATGACAGCGGTTGGGTGCATGTGGTGACGCCGGAGACGGCGGTGAAGCCTGGATCGGGCTGGACGTTGCTGGCGTTGATTCAGCCTGAGGCCAGCGGCGCCGCATAAATCGAATCGCGGGCAAGCCCGCTCCCACAATGTCCGTGTCGTGCACAAAGGTTGTGAACGATACGAAACCTGTGGGAGCGGGCTTGCCCGCGATGGCCGCGACTCGGTATCAGATCAGGTAGCAAAACCCGGCAGCACCGGCACCGGCCGCTTGTCGTCATCAATGGCAACAAAGCTGAACTGCCCATGAATGGCCTTCTCGCGGCCATCACAGCTCATGCTCTCGACAAAGACTTCCACCTCGACCTTGAGGCTGGTGTTGCCGACCTTGATCACCTTCCCCACCAGCTCGACGATGGACCCGGCCGGGATCGCGTGATTGAAGTCGATGCGATCGGTGGACACGGTCACCAATGGCAGACGGCAGAAGCGTGTCGCGGTGATGAAGGAGACTTCGTCCATCCATGCCAGCGCAGTGCCGCCGAACAGGGTGTTGTGGTGGTTGGTGGTCGGCGGGAAGACGGCTTTGGTGACGCGGGTCACCGAGAGCTCGGTGCGGCGTTGGATTTCCTGGTCGCGGGTAGACATGTGAGATGACTCGTAAAACGTAGACTGCAAATCGAAAACAGGATCAAAAGATCGCAGCCTTCGGCAGCTCCTACAGGATGGGGGCAGTTTATTGCGGGCAACAAAAAAGCAGCCCGTAGGCTGCTTTTTTCTGCATCGGAAGCTGGACTTAAGCCAGTTTTTCCTTGATGCGAGCTGCTTTACCCGACAGATCGCGCAGGTAGTACAGCTTGGCTTTACGTACGTCACCGCGACGTTTAACAGCCATGCTGTCGATCTGCGGGGAGTAGGTCTGGAAAGTACGTTCTACGCCAACACCGTTGGAGATTTTACGAACGGTGAACGCACTGTTCACGCCGCGGTTACGCTTGGCGATTACAACGCCTTCGAACGCTTGCAGACGGGAACGATCGCCTTCCTTCACTTTCACCTGAACGACAATAGTGTCGCCTGGGGCGAAGGTAGGGATTTCTTTGGTCATCTGCTCTGCTTCGAGTGCAAGGATGATTTTGTTGGTCATGCTGTGCTCCTAAGGTAAATCGTTCGATCTACCATCGATACGTTGTTAACTATCGTCCCGCTCGCGGATGTATTCCTCGAGCAGCTTCTTCTCTTCTCCAGAAAGCGAGCGGCTTTCCAGAAGATCGGCGCGTCGTTCAAAGGTCCTACCAAGGGACTGCTGTAAACGCCAACGCCGGATATGCGCGTGGTTGCCACTCAGCAACACGTCGGGTACACGCTGATCCGCATACACCTCAGGTCGGGTGTAGTGCGGGCAATCCAGCAGACCATCCGTAAAGGAATCTTCCTCGGCGGAGTCCGCATGCCCTAAAGCTCCAGGCAGCAGTCGTGTAACCGCATCGATCAGGACCATGGCCGGCAGCTCGCCGCCAGACAGTACATAGTCGCCAATCGACCACTCTTCATCGACATGAGCTTCAATAAAACGCTCGTCAATGCCTTCATAGCGGCCGGCAATCAGGATCAATGCATCCGATTGTGCCAACTCGCGTACCGCCGACTGAGTCAGTTGACGGCCTTGGGGGGACAGGTAAATCACCTTCGCCGCCTCCCCGGCTGCTGCCTTGGCCTGAACCAGAGCATCTTCCAGGGGCTTGATCTTCATCACCATGCCCGGACCACCGCCAAACGGGCGATCGTCCACAGTGTGATGCCGATCCGTCGTGTAATCCCGCGGGTTCCAACAGGTCAGCTGCAAGAGCCCCTGTTTGACCGCTCGACTGGTGATGCCGTAGTCGCCGATGGCGGAAAACATCTCGGGAAACAAACTGATCACTTCTACGCGCAAGTTAGCCACGCTTAGAAGTCCGCGTCCCAATCCACCTTCATCTCGCCCGCGGCCAGATCGACTGCCAACACACATTGCGCCGTATAGGGCAACAAGCGTTCGCGATCATCCAGGCTGCCAGCGCAAGGCTTGACGACCATTACATCATTGGCGCCGGTTTCCAGAAGATGATTGACTTTCCCGAGCAATTGCCCCAGTTGATCGATGACCTTCAGACCTTCCAGCTGGTACCAGTAGTACTCGCCGTCGGTCAATTCAGGGAACAGGTTGCGCGGCACGCAGATCTCATAACCGGCCAGAAGACGAGCTTCTTCACGATCATCAAGACCCTTGAGCTTTGCGACCAGGAACTTATCGCTCCCGCGTCCACTGACCAGCTCGACCTGTTTGACATTGCCTTCGCGCTTGAGCGTCCAGGTTTTGTACTGCAACAGGTTTTCAGTCGGATCAGTAAAGGAATAAACCTTCACTTCGCCGCGAACGCCATGAACAGAATAAATTTTGCCAATAACGATCAAATCATCGGCAACAGCAGGCGTCGCGTTCATATTGCTCAGGCCGCAGCCTTTGCAGATTCCTTCAGCAACTGAGCAACACGCTCAGAAGGCTGTGCACCAACGCTCAGCCAGTAGGCTACGCGCTCTTGGTTCACGGACAGACGGATTTCCTGACCACGGGCAACAGGGTTGAAGAAACCAACCTGTTCTTTGTGGGAGCCGTCACGCGGGTTACGCGAGTCGGTTACGGTCAGGTGGTAAAACGGGCGCTTTTTGGAGCCGCCAAGGGCAAGACGGATTGTTAGCATGTGAACATCGTTCCTGTAGTCGGTGCTGCAAATCTAAATGCACAGCGGGCATGGGTGCCCGAAAGGCCGCATATTCTAAGGAATATCCGGACTTTTGCAAATGACTTTTTCCGGCGCCTATGGCATGCCGTGCAGATCTGCATATAGAGCCGTCGATGAAAACGGCCAGTCAGCTCCCGCCGAGTGCGGGTTTGCTGTTGATCCTGCGTCCTTGCAGGGTCTGCGCCGGTGCGACGACCGGCGCGGATTCTTTACATTTTCGGCATGCCGCCGCCGGGCAACATTCCGCCCATGCCGCGCATCATTTTCGCCATTCCGCCTTTGGCGGTGAATTTCTTCATCATCTTCTGCATCTGCTTGTGCTGCTTGATCAAGCGACCGATGTCCTGCACCTGAGTGCCGGAACCCATGGCGATCCGGCGTTTGCGCGAACCGCTGATCAGCTCAGGGTCGCGGCGCTCGGCCGGGGTCATGGAATTGATGATGGCCTCCATTTGTTTGAATTGCTTCTCTGCGGCGTTTTGGGCATTGCCCATTTGCGACAGGTTGACGCCGCCGATGCTCGGCAGTTTGTCCATGAGGCCGCCGAGGCCGCCCATGTTCTTCATCTGTTGCAGCTGATCGCGGAAGTCTTCGAGGTCGAAGCCCTTGCCCTTCTTCAGCTTCTTGGCCAGTTTGTCGGCCTTGTCTTTATCGAGGGTCGCTTCGGCCTGTTCGATCAGGCTGAGCACGTCGCCCATGCCGAGAATGCGCGAGGCGATACGCTCAGGGTGGAACGGATCAAGCGCTTCGCTCTTCTCGCCCATACCGATGAACTTGATCGGCTTGCCGGTGATCGCGCGTACCGACAGGGCGGCACCGCCGCGGGCGTCGCCGTCGACCTTGGTCAGGATCACACCGGTCAGCGGCAACGCATCACCGAAGGCCTTGGCCGTGTTGGCGGCGTCCTGGCCGGTCATGGCGTCGACCACGAACAGGGTCTCGACCGGGTTGATCGCGGCGTGCAGCGCCTTGATCTCGCCCATCATCTCTTCGTCGATGTGCAGACGACCAGCGGTATCGACGATGACCACGTCGATGAATTTCAGTTTTGCTTCTTTAATAGCAGCTTGCGCGATGTCGACCGGCTTCTGGCTCAGGTCGGACGGGAAGAAGGTCACGCCGACTTCACCGGCGAGCATTTCCAGTTGTTTGATCGCCGCAGGACGGTAAACGTCCGCCGATACGACCATGACCGACTTCTTCTTGCGCTCTTTAAGGAAGCGCGCAAGTTTACCGGCGGTAGTGGTTTTACCGGCGCCCTGCAGACCGGCCATCAGAATGACGGCAGGCGGTACGGCGCTCAGGTTCAAATCTTCGTTGGCCGCGCCCATCAGGCTTTCGAGTTCGGCCTGGACGATCTTCACGAACGCCTGGCCCGGCGTCAGGCTGCGCGACACCTCGGTGCCGACAGCGCGCTCCTTGACCGAATTGACGAAGTCCTTGACCACCGGCAGGGCGACGTCGGCTTCGAGCAACGCCATGCGCACTTCACGCAGGGTGTCTTTGATGTTGTCCTCGGTCAGCTTCGCCTTGCCAGTGACATGGCGCAGCGTCTGCGAGAGACGGTCGGTTAAGTTTTCAAACATTGCGCGATCCTTTCAGGCCCTGTGTAGACCGGGATAATGGCGGCCCAGACCGGAATCAACATGTGCTCGGCGAGCCTGCGGCGTGGGCAGGTCGCGGATTATAGCGAAGACTGCGGCTGGCGGACACCTCGCTGTCAGCTTCCTGAGTCTTTCGTGTCGTGGCGGTTCTATGCCAAACTCAGCCCCTTTCGGGCTTGCCTAACAGGATTTATGCTCCCCTTGTCACCCAGTTTGCTGACCACCCTCGCCGCCGCCCTTCTATATGCCGCTGCGACCCTTTATCAGAGCACCCGCTTGGCCACTGGCGCCAAGGCGAACAAGCGCCTGCTGGTTGGCCTCGGCGTTTTCGCCGTGGTGGCCCACGCTGCCAGCCTGCTCACGCATTTGCTGACGCCGATTGGTCTGGGTCTGGATTTCTTCAGCGCTTCCAGCCTGATCGCGGCGGCGGTGATCGCCCTGACGCTGATCGCCTGCTCGCGCATTCCGGTGGAAAACCTGCTGGTGCTGCTGTTCCCGCTGGGCGCGATCACCGTGCTGCTGGCGCAGTTCGCGCCGACCGGCACGGTGCAGATCATCGATGAAGAGCCGGGCATCCTCGCGCACATTCTATTGTCGATCCTCGCCTACGGCATGTTCACCATTGCGGTGTTCCAGGCCTTGCTGCTGCTGGTGCAAGACCACCAGCTCAAGCACAAGCACCCGTCCGGGCTGATCAAGAACTTCCCGCCGCTGCAAACCATGGAAAGCCTGTTGTTCGGTTTCCTCTGGGCCGGCTGGACGCTGCTGTCGCTGTCGCTGATTTCCGGCTGGCTGTTCGTCGAGAACCTGTTCGCCCAGCACCTGGTGCACAAGACTCTGTTGGCGTGCCTCGCCTGGATCGTCTTCAGCGTACTGCTGTGGGGCCGCAATCGCCTCGGCTGGCGCGGTCACAAGGCGATTCGCTGGACCCTCGCCGGTTTCTGCCTGCTGATGTTGGCGTATTTCGGCAGCAAACTGGTTCGTGAATACATCCTGCACATCTGACGGGCGGCATAAATGGACGGTTTGCCCATAGGGCCGATGCTCGCGGTATTTGTCCTGCTGATTTTATGGTCAGGGCTGTTTACCGCCGTCGAAATCGCGCAACAGCACCTGCTCGCGCAACGCACCGCCTCGCGCGCCAGCGATAAACCGCTGGCGAAGCTGAGCTTCCCGCTCGACAGCCTGATCCTCTGCAACACCTTGTGCCGAGCCCTCGCTGTGATCATCGCGACGCTGCTGGCGATTTTCCTCTGCGAGGAAAATGGCCCGTGGGCCGCTTGCCTCGGTGCCGGGGCAATTCTGCTGGTGTTCGCCGATTATTTCCCGCGCACGGTCGCTCAGCGTTATCCCGATGCGGTGCTGGCGTTCGGCAATACCTTGCTGGCGGTGCCGCTGAAGATTGTTTATCCACTGGCCTGGCTGTTCAGCCGTGCCAGCAGCCTGCTGATCCGCCCGTTCGCGCGCAAACCGCAAGTGGTGCAGCAGAGCGACGATGACGCGCCCAGTGATCGTCGTGATGATCCCGAGCATCCTGTTCACGCGCACCCGGTTTCGGGGATACATGCGCTGGACAACATCACCGTTAACGACATTCTGGTACCGCGCAGCGATGTCGACGGCATCAACCTCGACGACTCGATTGAAGAGATCATCGAGCAACTGCGCCACAACAAGCGCACGCGCCTGCCGGTGTTCCACAGCGACATCAATCAGGTTGAAGCGGTACTCAATACCCGGCAGATCCGTCATCTGTTGAACAATGGTGATCTGACTATCGAGGCGCTGCTGGCGGCCAGTTATGAGCCATATTTCGTTCCGGAAAGTACGCCACTGCAACTGCAACTGCTGAACTTTCATAAGCAGCAGCGGCGGCTGGGCATGGTCGTCGACGAGTACGGCGAAGTGCTTGGCATCGTCACCCTGGAAGACATTCTCGAAGAGATCGTTGGCGAGTTTGAAAGCGAGCACAGCCTCGATAACCCGCACATTCATCCGCAGGCGGATGGGCGGATGGTGATCGATGGCACCGCGTCGATTCGTGAATTGAACAAGTGCCTGGGCTGGCATCTGCCGAGCGATGGGCCGAAAACGCTGAACGGGCTGGTGACTGAGGCGCTGGAGACGATTCCCGCGAGTGCGGTTTGCTTGAAGATCGGGCGCTATCGGCTGGAGATTCTTGAGACTGAGGAGAACCGGGTGAGCAAGGTGTTGATCTGGCATACCTCGTCTGTGCCTGCTTTGCTGCCTGCCCGATAAAAGATCGCAGCCTTCGGCAGCTCCTACATTTGGAATGCGTTCCCATGTAGGAGCTGCCGAAGGCTGCGATCTTTGCTCTTGTTTGATCGTTAGCCCCCTTCCTATAATCAGATCAGCTTACCCAAGCGCCGCCGCGCCTCGTGCTTACCCCGCACACAACAGGTTTCGGCCATTTCCGCTGTACTCCGGCGACTGCTCCTACCTGAAACAGCGACCGCGCCTCATCCCACATCCCTGGGTGTTCGACCATAATAATTCGCTCCAACGGAGCTCATGACTGTCAGGGATCACCGCATGACGACCAGTACCGCTTACAGCGACACCGCGCCTGCCCAACCAACCAACTCCGCCACCCGCGTGGCGACGGCGAGTTTTATCGGCACCGCGATCGAGTTCTACGACTTCTATGTTTACGCCACGGCGGCTGCGCTGGTGATCGGGCCGGTGTTCTTTCCGCAGACGTCCGGCACGGCGCAGATGCTCTCGGCGTTTCTTACTTTTGGCATCGCGTTTCTCGCCCGGCCGCTGGGCTCGGCGCTGTTCGGCCACTTCGGTGACCGTATCGGGCGCAAGTCGACGCTGGTCGCATCCTTGCTGTTGATGGGCGTATGTACAACGCTGATTGGCGTGCTGCCGGGCTACGCCACCATCGGCGCGTGGGCGCCGATTCTGTTGTGCGTGCTGCGTTTTGGTCAGGGCCTGGGATTGGGCGGCGAATGGGGCGGTGCCGCCCTGCTGGCCACAGAAAATGCGCCGAAGGGCAAGCGCGCGTGGTTCGGCATGTTTCCGCAGCTCGGTCCTTCAATTGGCTTTCTCGCCGCAAACGGTTTGTTTCTGACTCTGGCCATGACCCTCGATGATGAGCAATTCCGCAGCTGGGGCTGGCGGATTCCGTTCCTGCTCAGCGCGGTGCTGGTGATGGTTGGCTTGTACGTGCGCTTGAAACTGCATGAAACGCCGGTATTCGCCAATGCCATCGCGCGTCAGGAGCGGGTGAAAGTGCCGCTGGTCGAGCTGTTCAGCCAGTATTGGGCACCGACCTTGTTGGGCGCAGCGGCGATGGTGGTGTGCTATGCGCTGTTCTATATCTCGACGGTGTTCTCCCTGAGCTATGGGGTTTCCACGCTGGGTTACAGCCGCGAGACATTCTTGGGATTGCTGTGCTTTGCCGTGCTGTTCATGGCGGCCGCGACGCCGCTGTCGGCTTGGGCCAGCGATCGTTATGGGCGTAAACCGGTGCTGATCATCGGTGGCGTGCTGGCGATTCTGTCCGGGTTTTTGATGGAACCGTTGCTGACGCAAGGTTCGACCTGGGGCGTAGCGCTGTTTCTGTGCATCGAATTGTTTTTGATGGGCGTGACGTTTGCGCCGATGGGGGCGCTGTTGCCAGAGCTGTTTCCGACCCACGTGCGTTATACCGGCGCTTCGGCGGCGTATAACCTGGGCGGGATCGTCGGGGCCTCGGCGGCGCCGTTCTTTGCGCAGAAACTGGTGGCGATGGGTGGTTTGAGTTATGTCGGCGGGTATGTGTCGGGGGCGGCGGTGCTGAGTTTGATTGCGGTGCTGTGTCTGAAAGAGACGCGGGATAACGATCTGAATCAGGTTGCCTGACAGATCGCTATCGCGGGCAAGCCCGCTCCCACAGGGATTTCTGTTGATCACAATTTTTGTGTACGACAAAAAACCTGTGGGAGCGGGCTTGCCCGCGATGGACGCGACTCGGTTTAGAGTTCTACGACAACAGCCTGAGCAGCACGGGTCGCCTTGGCACGCGCTGCCTCGATCGACTCATCCCGCGCCAACGCCACGCCCATGCGGCGCTGACCATTCACTTCCGGCTTGCCAAACAGGCGCAACGCCGTATCCGGCTCGCTCAACGCAGCGCCGAGATTGGCGAATGCAGTCTGCGTCGACTGCCCTTCCACCAGAATCACCGCCGAAGCCGAAGGCCCGAACTGACGAATCAACGGCACCGGCAAGCCCAGAATCGCCCGAGCGTGCAAGGCGAACTGCGACAGATCCTGGGAAATCAAGGTCACCAGACCGGTGTCGTGCGGACGCGGCGAGACTTCGCTGAACCACACCTGATCACCTTTGATGAACAGCTCAACACCGAACAGACCACGGCCGCCCAGCGCTTCAGTCACCGCTTTGGCGACGCGCTCGGATTCAGCCAGAGCAATCGGGCTCATGGCTTGTGGCTGCCACGATTCCTGGTAGTCGCCCTTCTCCTGACGGTGACCGACCGGCGCACAGAACGTGGTGCCGCCGATGTGGCGAACGGTCAGCAGAGTGATTTCGTAGTCGAAATCGATAAAGCCTTCGATGATCACTCGACCTTTGCCGGCACGACCGCCCTCTTGCGCGTAATCCCAGGCTTTCTGCACGTCATCGGTGCTGCGCAGCAGGCTCTGACCTTTACCCGACGAGCTCATCACCGGTTTGACGACGCATGGGAAACCCAGGTCTTCAACGGCTTTGCTGTAGTCCCCGAAGGTGTCGGCAAAGTGGTAAGGCGAGGTCGGCAGGTCCAGCTCTTCAGCGGCCAGACGACGGATGCCTTCGCGGTTCATGGTCAGTTGCGCAGCGCGCGCGGTCGGGATCACGGTGAAGCCTTCGGCTTCCAGTTCAACCAGGGTGGCGGTGGCGATGGCTTCGATTTCCGGCACGATGAAGTGCGGCTTCTCGGCTTCGATCACCGCACGCAGAGCGGCGCCGTCGAGCATGTTGATCACGTGGCTGCGATGGGCAACTTGCATGGCCGGCGCGTTGGCGTAACGGTCGACGGCAATCACTTCAACGCCCAGGCGTTGCAGCTCGATCACCACTTCCTTGCCCAACTCACCACAGCCACACAGCAATACGCGGGTCGCGGTTGGCGACAATGGAGTTCCGATACGGGTCATCTCAGGTCCTCAAAGCAGCGGATCATCGAGGAAAGCAACGCCAGCCGCGCTTTCCATGGGGAGAAAGCGCGGCATTTTACATGAACCCGAGGCTTTAGCTTCAGCCGGCGACGGCCTGTTTGCGATCGCGCCAGGCCATGATCAGCCAGACGACGGTGACGCCAGCGAATTTCGACAGCAGCGCGGTGACGATCACCGGCGGTGTCAGCAAGTCGATCATGCCGAAAAAGATGAAGGTGTCGAGGGGGATGCTCAGTGCCGAACTGATCCACAAGCGGTCGCGCAATGGCCGTTTGGTGATGCTGAACACCAGCCAGTCGATGCACTCGGAAACCGCGAACGCCGTGGCGCTGGCCAGCGCGATGGAGGGATCGGAGGTGACGTAAGACAGTACCAACGCTGCCAGCATCGCCGCGATCGCACCGTGACCGAAACGGATTTGCACCATGTCGCGCAGCACGAACACCAAGCCGCCCCAGGCCGACCAGATGATGTCCAGGTGCGGCGCGGTGGAGAAGGCGAAGTTGATCAGCACGACACTGCTGATGTAGGCGATGAGGAAAATCATGGAGGCGACCTGGCAGATTGGCGCACAGATTACTGGAGCGGTAGTTCAAGAGCCACCCCCTCACCCCAACCCTCTCCCCCAAGGGGGCGAGGGGGAAAGGGAGCAGATCGCGGGCTTTTCGAAACCTGAGTTCGGCTCAATATTTCAGGTCGGCGTATAGCGAAAGACACCTCGGTCAGTCCCCTCTCCCTCTGGGAGAGGGCTAGGGTGAGGGCATACTCATGCCGATCACGACTTCGACGACGGCATCATCCACACCAACCCACTCGCCTTCGCCCGCTCATGACACAACCCCAGCACCACCCGGCGCTCGTCATTGTTCATGCGGCTCCAGCGGGTAATCTCTTCCACCGTACGCTGGCACCCGGTGCAAATATCCTCCTCATCCAGCGCACAAATATTCACGCACGGCGAGGCGACAGGTCGTTCGGCGGTTGTCATTCTTCCTGCTCAACCAGATCGCGCGCGTAACGCTGAGAGTTATGCACATAGTGCGCGGCGCTGGCCTCAAGCATCTTCTTCTGCGGCTCGGTCAGCTCGCGCACAACCTTGCCCGGCGAGCCCATCACCAGCGAACCATCGGGAATCTCCTTGCCCTCACCAATCAGTGAGTTGGCGCCGATGATGCAGTTCTTGCCGATCTTCGCGCCGTTGAGAATCACCGCGTTGATGCCGATCAGACTGTAATCGCCCACCGTGCAGCCATGCAGCATGGCGTTGTGGCCGATGGTCACGCCGGTACCGATGGTCAGCGGATAGCCCATGTCGGTGTGCATCACGGTGCCGTCCTGCACATTACTGTTCTTGCCGATCAGGATCAGTTCGTTGTCGCCACGCAGCACGGCGTTGAACCAGACGTTGGCGCCCTCTTCCAGTTTGACCTTGCCTACCAGCACGGCATTGGGGGCGACCCAGCTCTGCGGGTGGGTCTCGACACGGGCGTCGCCCAAGCGGTATTTCATCTTGTTTTCCTCAGGGCTCACGGTGATGGCCATTCGAACGATGGCTTACGTGCCAATAACGCTTTTCGGCGGTTGGTGCAGACTGATCTTGGCGTCATAAAGCAGATTGATCAACTCGACGATCATGATCGCCGTCAGGCCCCAGATCTTGAAGTCGCCATAGCGGTAGCTCGGCACGTACCAGCTGCGACCTTGATAGTCGATGCGATGGGTGTGTTCGCGGGGGTCTTTGCGGAAGAATTCCAGCGGTACGCTGAACACCGCAGCGATCTCGGCATCGTTGGGCTGATACTCGACGAAATCGGGGATTACGCCGACATAAGGCGTGACCTTGATGCCGTGCAGGGAGATCAGCGGGCTGAGCGGGCCAATGACTTCGACCAGTCCCGGCGGCAGACCGATCTCTTCCTCTGCTTCGCGCAGGGCGGTGAAAATCAGGTCCGGGTCTTCGGGATCGCGGCGTCCACCGGGGAAAGCCACTTCGCCGCCATGGGTCGAGAGCCCGCTGGCGCGCAGGGTCAGGACCAGTTCCGGTTGGTCACTGCGGGTGATCGGCACCAGAACGGCGGCCTCGGGGAAACGTTTGTCGGTCTCCAGCGTGCGCGGTGTGTGGTTGCTTACCCGATGCAGTAGCTCGTCCAGCATGAGTGTTCTCGATCAGTGCCTTACCCTGCATCATGCACCAATCATTGCAGCCGCCCAAGCCCCCGAATCTCGCCATGTCGCGAAACGACAACTTGCCGACCGACACCGCTGCACGCCAAGATAGGCGCAGCATTCAGGAAGCCCAGCATGAAATTTTGCAGCCACTGCGGTAACCCGGTCACCCAGCGCATTCCCGAAGGCGATTCGCGGCTGCGATTTGTCTGTGACAGCTGTCAGACCATTCACTATCAGAACCCCAATATCGTTGCCGGTTGCGTGCCGACCTGGGGCACGAAAGTACTCTTGTGCCGCCGTGCCATCGAGCCGCGCCTCGGTTACTGGACGTTGCCTGCCGGTTTCATGGAGAACGGCGAGACCATCGAACAGGCCGCGATCCGCGAAACCGCCGAGGAAGCCTGCGCCCGCGTGCGTAATCTGAGCATCTATACGCTGATCGATGTGCCACACATCAGTCAGGTGCATGTGTTCTTCCGCGCAGAGCTGGTTGATCTGGACTTTGCCGCCGGCCCCGAGAGCCTTGAAGTGCAACTATTCGACGAAGCCGACATTCCATGGGATGAGCTGGCTTTCAGGACGGTGGGGCGTACCTTAGAATGCTTCTTTGCTGATCGGCGGGTTGAGGTGTATCCGGTGCGTTCGGAATCGATTCCGCCGTTGGTGCAGCCGGTCATTGTTGGTTAGAAGATCAAAAGATCGCAGCCTGCGGCAGCTCCTACATAAATCCTGTTTGCTTCACTCTTTGGGGAATCGTTTCAATGCGCTGGTTGCTTGCCCTGTTCTGCCTGTCGTTCGTCAGCGTCTCCCAAGCGTCCTTCGTGACCACCGTGACGCCGGCGAATACCCCGCTTATCGAAAAAGTCCTGGTGCTCAAATCGGCGCATCAACTGCAGTTGATTGCCGACGGCAAGCCGCTGAAGACCTATCGCATCTCCCTGGGCAAGGGCGCGAAAAAAGGCCCGAAGCTGATTGAAGGCGACAAGCGCACACCGGAGGGTTTTTATTGGATCGACTGGCGCAAGACCAGCGACAAATTCAACCTGTCGATGCACATTTCCTACCCGAACATCAGCGACTCCGCCCGCGCCCGGCGTGAAGGCGTCGAGCCTGGCGGGATGATCATGATCCACGGCACCCCGGATTCCGAAGAAACCCCGGAAGACCTGTTCCACACGCTGGACTGGACGGACGGCTGCGTCGCCATGCGCAACGTTGATATGCGCGAAGTGTGGAGCCTGGTGCCGGATGGCACGATGGTTGAAATCCGCCCTTAACCTGTGGCGGGGGATTCAGCGAAACGCCGCACCGCCCCGTTGGGTGGCGAAGCCGCCCCCGCGTTCTCTCAGCCAAACCGAGTTGGCAGGTTTTGCGACTGCTGCGCAGTCGATCGGGGATAAATCCCCTCGCCACAGAGTGCTCATTCAGCAGTACCGCTGGTCACCCGCAAAAAAATAAATCAAAAGATCGCAGCCTGCGGCAGCTCCTACAGAGGTGATACCACTTTCCACTGTAGGAGCTGCCGCAGGCTGCGATCTTTTGCTTTTCACGACCCACCTTTAATACCACTTCAAACCATACCCGCTACAACCCGCCATTTCATTGGGCAAAAGGCCGATTACCCGCATTGACATGGTATTCAAGTGGTATTAATTTCCGCCCCACAAGCGAGCAACAACAATCCTATACTCGCGCCGGAAATCACCGACATGAACGACCTCCACGCCCTACGCCCAGACGACTCCCAGCCGACGCCGTTGTACCTGCAACTGGCGCGCAATCTGGAAGCAGCGATACATGCCGGGCAGTGGAAGTCCGAGCAAGCGATGCCGTCCGAGCGCAGTCTCAGTGAAATGCTCGGTATCTCTCGAGTTACCGCACGCAAGGCCCTGGAAGTCCTTCTCGATCAAGGCCTGATCCGCCGCCTGCAAGGTTCCGGCACCTTCATCACCCCACGCCTCGAACAACCGCTGTCGCGCCTCTCCGGTTTCAGCGAGATGCTGCGTTTGAAGGGTTTCGTACCCAGTTCGAAATGGCTGGAGCGTGAAATCACCCTGCCGACCCACGAAGAACTGATCCGCCTCAGCCTGTCGCCAAACGACAAGGTCGCGCGCATGAAACGTCTGCGCAAAGCCGATGACACGGTGATGGCCATCGAGATGAGCACCCTGCCCGCCTCGATCATGCCCAAGCCACAACTGGTCGGCGATTCGCTCTACGAATACCTCGACGGCATCGGCAAACCGATTGTCCGCGCCTTACAGCACATTCAGGCGATCAACGCCTCGGACGAGTTCGCCGCGCTGGTCGGCATCGCCCCCGGCACCGCGATGCTGCTGATGACCCGGGTCGGCTACCTCGAAGACAACACACCGATCGAAGTCACCGACACCTATTGCCGCAACGACTACTACGACTTTGTTGCAGAGCTGCGTCGATAAGCGCAGCCACAAGCGAGAACCAAAATGTCCGAAGACAACATCCTCACCGCCAGCGGCTGGATTCGCGGCCGGCTGATCCACGAACACGGCAAAGTCGTGTCGATCGAAGGCGTGCCTTGCGATCCAGCAACCAATAACCTGCCGTATCTGCTGCCGGGGTTCATCGACCTGCACGTTCACGGCGGTGGCGGCAAAGACATCATGGAAGGCGCCAGCGCTTTCGAGACCATCACCAAAACCCACGTGCGTTTTGGTACCACTTCGCTGCTGGCCACCACCATGACCGCGCCGAGTGCCGAGATTTCCAGCGTGCTGAAGGAAGTCGGCGAGTTCTGCGAACAGCGTCCGCAAGGTTCCGCCCGAGTGCTCGGCGTTCATCTCGAAGGCCCGTACATCAATCCCGGCAAACTGGGTGCGCAACCGAACTTCGCCCACACCGCATTGATGGCCGAAGTCGAAGAATACCTGGCACTGGCGCCGATCCGGGTGATCACCATCGCCCCGGAAATTGCCGGCCATGACGGTTTGATCCGTGAGCTGAGCAGCCGTGGCGTGCGCATGCAAATCGGCCACACCCTCGGCAGTTACGAGGAAGGCGTCGCCGCGCTCGATGCCGGCGCAACCAGTTTCACTCACCTCTACAACGCCATGAGCCCGTTGCATCACCGCGAGCCGGGCATCGTCGGCGCGGCACTGGCCCACGCCAAATACGCCGAGCTGATTCCGGATTTGCTCCACGTACATCCCGGCGCCATCCGCGTGGCCCTGCGCTCAATCCCTTGCCTGTATTGCGTGACCGATTCGACCGCCGCCGCCGGCATGCCCGACGGTGAATACAAGCTCGGCAGCCACACCGTGACCAAATGCCTGGGCGGTGTGCGCCTGCCCGACGGCACCTTGGCCGGCAGCACGCTGACCATGGATCAGGCCCTGCGCAATCTGGTGAAGATCGGTTTGCCGATCGCCGAAGCCTCGCAACGTCTGTCGCAATTCCCCGCCGACTACCTCGGCATCACCGAACGCGGGCGCCTTGCACCAGGTGCCTGGGCCGACTGCGTGCGACTCGATCGCTCACTCACACTGACCGCCGTCATGGTCGAAGGAGAAGACATTGACTTCAAAAATGCTTGAGGAGGCGCTGTCCTCCTTCGAGGCCGTGCAAGCCCAACTGCAACAGCTCGACCCGCAAATGATCGAGATCGCCGGGCGCCTGCGTCGTCAGCCACCGCAAGTGGCGATGACCGTCGCGCGTGGCAGCTCCGACCACGCGGCGAGCTACTTCGCTTACCTGACCATGCAGCAACTGGGCGTGCCGGTAGCGTCGTTGCCGATGTCGGTGGTGACCATGCAGCAGGCGCCGTTGAAGGTCAGCGGTCAGGTCGCGTTCGCTTTTTCACAGTCGGGGCAGAGCCCGGATCTGGTCAACAGCCTGCGTCTGTTACGCAAACGTGGCGCGCTCAGTGTGTCGATGGTCAACGCCGCCGATTCGCCATTGGAAGCCGCCTGTGAATTCAGCGTGCCGCTGCTCGCCGGGATTGAAAGCAGCGTCGCCGCGACCAAGAGCTTTATCGCCACCCTCAGCGCCAGCGCCCGGTTGATCGCGCACTGGAAAGAGGACAGCGAATTGCTCGAGGCCGGTAACGCCCTGCCTGAAGGCCTGCGCGAAGCGGCAAAACAGGACTGGAGCGTGGCCATCGAAGCGTTGCGCGATTGCGAGCGCTTGATGGTCATCGGCCGTGGTGCCGGTTTCGCCATTGCTCAGGAAGCGGCGCTGAAATTCAAGGAAACCTCGGCGATTCAGGCCGAAGCGTTCAGCAGCGCCGAAGTGCGTCACGGCCCGATGGCGCTGATCGACGAACACTATCCGTTGCTGGTTTTCGCACCGCGCGGTGCTGAACAGGCTGGCCTGTTGAGCCTGGCAGCAGAAATGCGCCAACGCGGTGCCCGCGTGCTGCTGGCCGCGCCGGATGATGTGAGCGAGCGCGACTTGACCCTGACCCGTGCCGAACACCCGGCCCTCGATCCGATTCTGGCGATCCAGAGCTTCTACGTAATGGCCGCAGGGCTGGCCGTGGCCCGTGGCATGGACCCGGACCAACCGCGCCACCTGAGCAAAGTAACCCGCACGCACTGACACCATCTGATCGACGCACGACCCAATCGGCGGACGCAAAACCGCCGATTGATGCACAACCCTGTCGGCGGATGCAGAACCGTCGATTGATGCACAACCCCTGTAGGAGCTGCCGAAGGCTGCGATCTTTTGATTTTGATTCACAAAAAACAAGATCAAAAGATCGCAGCCTGCGGCAGCTCCTACAGGGGATACCGAACCGAGATTTAACCGATGAGACCGAGCCATGCACAACAACAATAAAGAGCTGACCCTCAGCGCCCCGCTCAGCGGCCCGGTGCTCACGCTCGCCAAAGTCCCGGACGCGGTGTTCGCCAGCGGCGCAATGGGTGACGGCATCGCCATCGACCCAATCAACGACACGCTGTACTCGCCGTGCGCCGGGGTGATCATCCACGTCGCGCGCACTGGCCACGCACTCACCGTACGCGCCGACAACGGCGCGGAAATCCTCCTGCATCTGGGCCTCGACACCGTTGAGTTGAACGGCGACGGTTTCTCGATGCTGGTCAAGGAAGGTGTTCGCGTGACACAGGGCCAGCCGTTGTTGCGCTACGACCTGGACAAGGTCGGCCAGCAGTGCAAAAGCTTGGTCAGCCTGTTGATTCTGACCAACAGTCAGGATTTTCAGGTACGTCCGATTACGCTCAAAGCGGTGAAAGTTGGCGAGCCACTGCTGCACATTGTTGCGCGCAACGCTTCGGCAGCGAGCGCCGAAGTCGTCGGTGGGCCAGAGGTTCATGGTCATGTGTTGGTGGCGCATCGCGGCGGTTTGCATGCGCGCCCGGCAGCGCTGATTCGGCAGACCGCGCAAGGTTTCAAGAGTCAGTCGCAACTGCACTTCGGTGGTAAATCGGCGCCGTGCAACAGCCTGATCGGTTTGATGGGATTGGCGGTTGGCGAGCAGGATGAAGTGCAGGTCAGTTGTCAGGGGCCGGATGCTGAAGCGGCGCTGCAAGCGTTGCTCTCGGCGCTGGCGACTGCCCTGCCGGATGATCATCACGCAGCCGCACCGGTCAGTGTTGCCCCTCTTAAACGCCCGGCCGAGGCAGGTGTGTTGCACGGTGTCTGCGCCGCGCCGGGACTGGTCGGTGGACCGCTGTTCCGTTTGAATGCGATCAGTTTGCCGGCGGACACGGGCAATCATGACCCTCTGCAACAGCAGCAGATTTTTGAATCCGCGCTGACGCAAGTGCGCGACGAAATCGAAGGCACCCTCGCCCAAGCGAAAAAACACAAGAACGCCGACGAAGAAGCAATTTTCGCCGCACACTTGGCGTTGCTGGAAGACCCGGCATTGCTCGACGCGGCACAACAATCCATCGAGCAAGGCACTGCGGCGACTCACGCCTGGAGCCAGTCGATTGATGTGCAGTGCGAAGTCCTGCAACACACCGGCAGCGCACTGTTGGCGGAACGCGCCAACGATCTTCGCGACCTCAAACAACGCGTGCTGCGCGCATTGCTCGGTGAGGCTTGGAATTACGATGTGCCTGCCGGAGCAATTGTTGCTGCACATGAACTGACGCCGTCGGATCTGCTGCAACTCAGCGCCCAAGGTGTCGCCGGGTTGTGCATGGCCGAGGGTGGCGCGACTTCACACGTGGCGATACTCGCTCGCGGCAAAGGTCTGCCTTGCATGGTGGCGTTGGGGTCGGTGCTGCTTGATCAGCCGCAAGGTCAATCAGTGGTGCTCGATGCTGACGGTGGTCGTCTCGAACTGGCACCAAATGCTGAACGTTTGGCTGAAGTTCAGCAGGCGCAAATCGATCGCCAGCAACGTCGCGATGCTCAACAGGCCAAAGCTCATCTGCCGGCCGAAACCCGTAATGGGGTACACATCGAAGTCGTCGCCAATGTCGCCTCCAGCGCTGAAGCGGCAGATGCCTTTGCCAACGGCGCCGATGGTGTCGGTCTGCTGCGCACAGAGTTTCTCTTCGTCGATCGCCAGACCGCGCCGGATGTCGAAGAACAGCGCTGCGCCTACCAAGCTGTGATCGATGCGATGGGCGACAAGTCGGTGATCATCCGCACCATCGACGTCGGCGGCGACAAGCAACTCGATTACCTGCCGCTGCCGATCGAAGCCAATCCAGTGCTCGGTCTGCGCGGCATTCGTCTGGCTCAGGCCCGTCCGGAAATCCTCGATCAGCAACTGCGTGCGCTGCTGCAAGTCAGCCCGCTGCACCGATGCCGAATCCTGTTGCCAATGGTTACCGAAGTCGAAGAACTGCTGCACATCCGCCAACGCGTCGATGCGCTATGCCTGGAGATGAACATCGCTCAGCGCCCGGAAATCGGCGTGATGATCGAAGTCCCCGCCGCCGCGCTACAAGCCGAACAACTCGCCGAACACGCTGACTTCCTCTCGATCGGCACCAACGATTTGTCGCAATACACCCTGGCCATGGATCGCGATCACGCCGGTCTGGCCGCCCGCGTCGACGCCCTGCACCCGGCGCTGCTGCGCCTGATCGCCATGACCTGCGAAGGCGCGGCGGTGCACAAGCGTTGGGTCGGCGTCTGCGGCGCACTCGCCTCTGATCCGCTGGCCACGCCAGTGTTGATCGGTCTGGGCGTCACCGAATTGTCGGTCAGCCCGGTGCAGATCGGTGAAATCAAGGATCGCGTGCGCCAGGTGCACGAAGCCGAATGCCAGCGCCTCAGCCGCGATCTGCTCAAGCTGAGCAGCGCCGCCGCCGTGCGCCACGCCTGTCATCAACATTGGCCACTGCGCTAACAAAAACAACAAGGACAAACGCCATGTATCAACTCTTTATCGAAGGCCTGCAACGCCTCGGCCGCGCGCTGATGCTGCCGATCGCGATCCTGCCGATTGCCGGCCTGCTGCTGCGGCTGGGTGACACCGACCTGCTGAACATCGCGATCATCCACGATGCCGGCCAAGTGATCTTCGCCAACCTGGCAATGATCTTCGCCATCGGCATCGCCGTCGGTTTCGCCAAGGACAACAACGGCACCGCCGGCCTCGCCGGGGTGATCGGTTACCTGGTGATGATCTCAACACTGAAGGTGCTCGACGCGAGCATCAACATGGGCATGCTCGCCGGCATCGTCAGCGGCCTGATGGCCGGTGCGCTGTACAACCGCTTCAAAGACATCAAGCTGCCGGAGTATCTGGCGTTCTTCGGCGGGCGGCGGTTTGTGCCGATTGTTACCGGGTTTGCAGCGGTCGGTCTGGGCGTAGTGTTCGGCTACATCTGGCCGCCAATCCAGCACGGCATCAACGCTTTCGGCGCCTTGATGATGGAAAGCGGCAGCATCGGCGCGTTCGTGTTTGGCGTGTTCAACCGCCTTCTGATCGTCACTGGCCTGCACCACATCCTTAACAACATGGCGTGGTTTGTGTTCGGCAACTTCACCGATCCAACCACTGGTGCACTGGTGACCGGCGACCTGTCGCGCTACTTCGCCGGCGATCCGAAGGGCGGCCAGTTCATGACCGGCATGTTCCCGATGATGATCTTCGGCCTGCCGGCGGCGTGTCTGGCGATGTACCGCAACGCCCTGCCGGAACGCCGCAAAGTCATGGGCGGGATTTTCCTGTCGATGGCGCTGACTTCGTTTTTGACCGGGGTGACTGAACCGATTGAATTCGCCTTTATGTTCCTCGCACCGCTGCTGTATCTGCTGCATGCGCTGCTGACCGGGTTGTCGATGGCGATTACCAATGCCTTGAACATCCACTTGGGCTTCACCTTCTCCGGCGGCTTTATCGACATGATTCTCGGCTGGGGCAAGTCCACTAACGGGTGGCTGGTGTTCCCGGTTGGGTTGGCTTACGCGGTGATCTACTACTTCGTCTTCGACTTCTGCATTCGTCGCTTCAATCTGAAAACGCCGGGGCGTGAGGATGTGGCTGTTAGTGAAAAAGCCGTGCTGACTGAAAACGAGCGCGCCGGTGCATACATCAAGGCGTTGGGCGGCGCTGAAAATCTGCTGACGGTTGGCGCCTGCACCACGCGGTTGCGGCTGGAGATGGTTGATCGCAACAAGGCTTCGGATGCTGATCTGAAAGCGCTGGGTGCGATGGCGGTTGTGCGACCGGGTAAAGGTGGCAGTTTGCAGGTTGTGGTCGGGCCGATGGCGGACAGCATTGCCGATGAGATTCGTCTGGCGATGCCTGCATTGGGGCGTGCTGTTCTGGTTGAAACCGCTGTTGTTGATGAGCCGAAAATTGTGGCCGTTGCCGGTTCCGAGGCGCAGCAATGGCTGAACGCGTTGGGCGGTGGCGACAATGTGCTGCAGCTGAATTGCATTGCGATGACGCGGATTCGCCTGCAATTGGCGGATGGCAAGGCGTTGTCCGAGGCGCAGTTGAAGGATCTGGGGTGTCACGGTGTCAGCCAGTTGGATGACGGGGCCTGGCATTTGCTGGTGGGGGATAAGGCCGCGAGTTTGAGCGGAGCGCTGGAAACGCTGGTCAACCGCAGCGAGGTTAGTGCGAAGGTTTAATCGAAACAAAAAACCGGCTTAGGCCGGTTTTTTTTGCCGATGGATTCGGCTCAGGATGAATGCTGTTCCGCTTGGTAATGGCGGGTCTGAAATGGCATCAGCGTTTGAACCTTCAATCCAAGACTTTCTGCTAACCCCCAAGAGACGGCCAATTCATCTTTGCGATTGCGTAATGAAACCTTCGTTTGAGGCTCAACATCCTGTTTCGGTGTTGAGTGTGCGAAAAGCTCTAACGCATGAAGCGTTTCCAATACGCGGGTATCCGAGACACACGAGAAACGCGTAAATCGCTCCAACAGGTAGGCGGCGCGGCGACGTTCAATGTCATCGCTATGATGTTTCAGAAAGGCCTTCACCTCGCTTTCAACATTTGAATCCGAGTACCAGACTTCTTTCGCAGCATTCACCAGTGCAACGTCGTCGGCCTGATTCAGAGGGCTTCTGACGAGAGTGTCTAACGCGGATGAGAGGGCGTGAGCGTCATTCAGCTTCGTCATCTGCTTTCTCCAGATAGTCTTGCAATATGTTGCTCAGAACCGAGGTCGGTTGCGCTTTATTGCCAACATATACATCAATTGCCTGCAATGCCAGACGCCGGAGCTCGCGGGTCAGTATGAACCCACACCTCAGAAGCGCATTGATGTCTGCGATATCGTGATCTGTAGCCCTGCCCAGCTTTGTAATGGCTATGTCGACGGGCGCAGCAATATGGATGTGTAGAGGAGACTCCAGCGAAAACTCTGACATGGGAATACTTCGAGACCAATAATCCTCATGAATCGGGCCAAAGCTAGTGTTGTATTGCAGGTCGTAGTTCAGCTCCATCTTTCGAGCAGAAAGCTCATCGAAAAAGGGCTCCGGCACCGTCGCCAGCAGCGTACGCAGGTCGAATCCTGCCGGAATGCATGCCTCATAGATTTCCGCATCGACATCCAAAGATATGCGGTGATGGGTGTAGAGGTGAACCGCACACCCTCCAAACACAATAATCTTGACCGCTCCAGGTGCTGAATTCTCTTGAATCAGTTCCGCCTCGACTGACTTGAACATCGATACCAGCGCCCGCCCCAGCGCGGTGCTTGCGTTGATGCGGGGTGTAACGACGGGAAGTAGCTCCATTTTCAACCTCAGAGTCATGTCGATGGCTTCAGCGAAAGGAGCAACATCCCGTTAGCGGTCTATTGCCGAGCTCGCTGTTTGCCGGAGACAACCCAAGTTAGAGAGGCTACTTCCGAGAGACAACCTGAAAAACCGGTAGGAAAATTCCGCTATTTGATGAGGTACAGGAAGTATTCGGACAACTGCGGAAACGCTTTCGCGAGCAAGCCCGCTCCCACAGAGCATGCATTTCAAATGTGGGAGCCAGCCTGCTGGCGATGAATGATGACGCGGTCGTCAGGTTTGTGGATCAACTCGATCCAGTGCGCGGTTTACTGCGAGTTCGGCGAGCATGATGATTTGCTGGATGGCCAGTGCCGTGCTGCGCTGCAAGCCGCCTAGCTCGGTTGCGAAGTTGCTGGCCATGGCGTTTGCTGAGGCCAACGATTCACAGGCGTGGGCGAGCAGGCTTTCGGTGTCGACGCTGGGGTGGACGAGGAACATGGTGCTCGGTTGTCGGGGTTTGGCGGGTTCGGGGCTGAGGTAAAAATCGAGGGCGCGTTTGATGGCTTCGCGGTTTTTGGCGAGGTCTTCGGCGTGGATGGCGGCTTCGAGTGGTGTGGTGGTTTCGTGGGGTGGGTCGGGGATTAGTTTGTCCATCGAACAAGTCCTTTTAAGTATTGCAGCCACTTGCTCTCGATCTCACTCGAAGAAGGGTGGCAGCCATGTACGGAGTGAGATTACCGGTAAGGACCCCAAATCCGGCCGGACCGAAGTCCGCCCGCACATAGCCGCCATAAGGAACTGCTGACAGCGTGAGCTGGCCGCAATTATGGGGGCACTTGTCTGGGGATCCAAATCGGGTATCTCACCTCCCGGTCGCTGAATTGGCAGCGACAGGCAAAGACTAGAGAGCGGGCGTCCGACGTACAACCTGAAAATCTTGTGGGAAGGTTCGGCGAATTCGACACAGATTTAAACAGATCCAATTTCCTTGGAGACTGGACTGGCCCCATCGCCAGCAGGGCTAGCTCCCACAGTTGGAGAAGGTGCATTCAGACAGAAATTGGTTGGGTGTCAGGCCGCCATCGCTGGCAAGCCAGGCTCCCACAGGGATTGAGTACAGGTGCGGGTGATTGGTTGCTGTGAGGTTGTTATCGCGAGCAGGCTCACTCCTACAGTTGGATTGAGTACACCTGAAAGAAACAGGGCGGCTGTCAGGTCGCCTTCGCTGGCAGGTCAGCTCCGACAAAATCAAGATCAAAAGATCGCAGCCTTCGGCAGCTCCTACACAGGATGAGCGCAAGCTCGGCTGCAGCTCTTGATCTTGATCCACAGGCCCCGTCGGCAGGCTGAGTGGAGGGATTTATCCGGGGGTGGGAGCGCAGCGACCGTTTGGCGCAGCCAAATGCATCGAGAGGAGGTGCAGCGAAGCAAACCGGAGGCGATGCGCCCGGATGGATCCCGGAGCGAAGGAACCCCGAGCTTTAGCGAGTGGGCCGAACGTTGGGGCAAGCCTTTTTGGTTACTTTTGAGGCGTTTGTCAAAAGTGCCCCGCCGTAAGGGCGGAACCGTCAGCCGCAGCGCCCGAAGAATCGGATATTCACTCAGCCAGACAGAGCATGGTCGCCTGTCAGGGCGCCATCGCGAGCAGGCTCACTCCTACAGAAAAGCAAATCGGGGGCAACAAAAAACCCGCAGACAATCACTCATCTGCGGGTTTCTTGTTTCAGCAGCCAGGAAGATCAGAAATCTTCCAGCCGCCACACCTCATAAGCCGGCGTCTCGTACGGATGACTAAGCTTCAAAGCCGCCACAACAGCAACAATCAACTCATCCACCACCACAAGCTCAACCTTCCATTCCTCAACCCGCTCAACCTGCCCCGCCTCACCAATAAACGGCTGACTCCCGTCCAAAGGTCGAAACTGGCCAGACCCAAGCACCTGCCAGGCACAGTGGTCATAGTCACCGATCCGCCCACCACCGGCAGCGAACACAGCCCCTTTGACCACCTCGACATGACTGTCAGGAACAAAAAACGCCAGCTTATACACAGGCCTTAGTTAACCCAGACGCGTGCATTACGGAACATACGCATCCAAGGCGCGTCCTCGTTCCAGTCCTCCGAACGCCACGAGTTCTGCACGGCACGGAACACCCGCTCCGGGTGCGGCATCATGATCGTCACCCGGCCATCACGGCTGGTGAGACCGGTAATCCCGCGCGGCGAACCGTTCGGGTTAGCCGGATACTTCTCGGTGACCTTGCCATGGTTGTCGACGAAACGCATCGCCACGCAACCCGACAGATCGGCTTCCAGCAGTGCTTCTTCGCTGGAGAATTCAGCGTGACCTTCACCGTGAGCGATAGCGATCGGCATACGCGAACCGGCCATGCCCTGCAGGAAGATCGAGTTCGACTCCTGGATCTGCACCATCGCCACGCGCGCTTCGAACTGCTCGGAGCGGTTGCGCACGAAGTGCGGCCAGAACTCGCTGCCCGGGATCAGCTCGTGCAGGTTGGACATCATCTGGCAACCGTTGCACACGCCGAGGGTGAAGCTGTCGTTACGCTCGAAGAAACCCTGGAACGCATCGCGGGCACGGCTGTTGAACAGTGCCGACTTGGCCCAGCCTTCACCGGCGCCGAGCACGTCGCCGTAGGAGAAACCACCGCACGCCACCAGACCTTTGAACTCGTTCAGGTCAACGCGGCCAGCGAGAATGTCGCTCATGTGCACGTCGATCGCGTTGAAACCGGCGCGGTCGAATGCTGCGGCCATCTCAACCTGACCGTTGACGCCCTGCTCACGCAGCACGGCAACCTGTGGGCGGATGCCTTTCTTGATGTAAGGCGCGGCGATGTCCTGGTTGACGTCGTAGCTGAGCTTGACGCTCAGGCCCGGGTTGTCTTCTTCCAGCAGCACGTCGAACTCTTGCTCGGCGCAGTCGGCGTTGTCGCGCAGACGCTGGATCTGGTAGCTGGTTTCAGCCCAGGTGCGTTGCAGCAGACGACGCTGGCCTTCGAACACGGTGTCACCGTTGAAGGTGATGTTGATCTGGCCATTGTTGATCGGCTGACCGATCACCGACACGCAGTCGCCCAGACCGGCCGCGCTGAATTGCGCGAGGATGTCTGGCGTGGCGTCCTGACGAACCTGAATCACCGCACCCAGTTCTTCGTTGAACAGGATGGCGGCGATGTCGGCGGTGGTTTCTGCCAGACCGTCGAGGTTCAGGCTCAGACCGCAATGACCGGCGAAGGCCATTTCCACCACGGAGGTCAGCAGACCACCGTCGGAACGGTCGTGGTACGCCAGCAAGTGACCGTCGGCGTTGAGGCCCTGAATCACCGCGAAGAAGGCTTTCAGGTCTTCAGCGTCATCAACGTCCGGCGCGTGTTTGCCGAGTTTGCCGTGTGTCTGAGCAAGGATCGAAGCACCCATACGGTTCTGCCCGCGACCGAGGTCGATCAGGATCAGGTCGGTGGTGCCCTTGTCCATACGCAGTTCCGGGGTCAGGGTCTGACGGATGTCAGCCACTGGCGCGAAACCGGTCACGATCAGCGACATCGGCGAGGTCACGGTTTTTTCTTCGCCGTTGTCGTTCCAACGGGTGGCCATGGACATCGAGTCCTTGCCCACCGGAATGGTGATGCCCAGCTCTGGGCACAATTCCATACCAACCGCTTTCACGGTGTCGTACAGACGCGCGTCTTCGCCCGGGTGGCCGGCAGCGGACATCCAGTTCGCCGACAGTTTGATGTCGGAGATCTTGTTGATGCGCGAAGCAGCGATGTTGGTCAGGGTTTCGCCGATGGCCATGCGGCCCGACGCCGGGGCGTCCAGCAGAGCCAGCGGAGTGCGCTCGCCCATCGCCATCGCTTCACCGGTGTAGACGTCGAAGCTGGTGGCGGTGACGGCAACGTCGGCCACCGGAACTTGCCACGGGCCGACCATTTGGTCACGGGCCACGAGGCCGGTGATGGTGCGGTCGCCGATGGTGATCAGGAAGCTCTTACTGGCCACGGCCGGGTGATGCAGAACACGTTCGATGGACTCGCTGATGTCGAGGTTCGACGGATCGAAGTCATCGCCCATTTCAGCTTCGCGAACCACCGAGCGGTGCATGCGCGGGGCCTTGCCCAGCAACACTTCCAGTGGCATGTCCACCGGGTTATTGCCGAAGTGGCTGTCGGTCACGGTCAGTTGCGGCTCGGCAGTCGCCTCGCCCACTACGGCAAACGGGCAGCGCTCGCGTTCGCAAATCGCCTGGAAGCGCGCGAAGTCTTCCGGGCCGACGGCCAGAACGTAACGTTCCTGGGATTCGTTGGACCAGATTTCGTGCGGGGCCATGCCCGGCTCGTCGTTCGGAATGTTGCGCAGTTCGAAACGGCCACCGCGGTCGCCGTCGTTGACCAGTTCCGGGAAGGCGTTGGACAGACCGCCCGCGCCGACGTCGTGGATGAAGCTGATCGGGTTTTTGTCACCCAGTTGCCAGCAACGGTCGATGACTTCCTGGCAGCGACGCTCCATTTCAGGGTTTTCACGCTGTACGGAAGCGAAGTCGAGATCCGCCGAGCTGGTGCCGGTGGCCATCGAAGAAGCGGCGCCGCCGCCCAGACCGATCAACATCGCCGGGCCGCCGAGGACGATCAGCTTGGAGCCAACCACGATCTCGCCTTTCTTGACGTGTTCTTCGCGGATGTTGCCCATGCCGCCAGCGAGCATGATCGGCTTGTGGTAACCACGAACTTCGTCACCGTGCGGGGTGGTGATCGACTGTTCAAAGGTACGGAAGTAGCCAGTCAGGGCCGGACGACCGAATTCGTTGTTGAACGCAGCGCCACCGAGCGGGCCTTCGATCATGATGTCCAGCGCGGTAACAATGCGCTCAGGCTTGCCGTACGGCACTTCCCACGGCTGTTCGAAGCCCGGGATCTGCAGGTTGGATACGGTGAAACCGGTCAGGCCAGCCTTTGGCTTGGCGCCACGGCCGGTTGCACCTTCGTCACGGATCTCGCCGCCGGAACCGGTCGACGCGCCCGGGAACGGGGCGATTGCGGTCGGGTGGTTGTGGGTTTCAACCTTCATCAGAATGTGCACCGGCTCCTGCACCGCGCCGTACTGGCGGGTTTCAGGGTTCGGGAAGAAACGGCCGGCGACGTTGCCGACGATCACCGAGGCGTTGTCCTTATAAGCCGACAGAACGCCTTCGCTGTGCATCACGTAGGTGTTCTTGATCATGCCGAACAGGCTTTTTTCCTGGTTCTCACCATCAATATCCCAACTGGCGTTGAAGATCTTGTGGCGGCAGTGCTCGGAGTTGGCCTGGGCGAACATCATCAGTTCGATGTCGTGCGGATTACGCTTCAAACCGTTGAAGGCGTCGACCAGATAGTCGATCTCGTCTTCAGCCAGGGCGAGGCCCAGCTCGGTGTTGGCTTTTTCCAGCGCGCCGCGACCACCACCGAGGATGTCGATCGCGGTCAGCGGCTTCGGCTCGGCGTGGCTGAACAAGCCGGCGGCCTGTTCGAGGTTGGCCAGGACGATCTGCGTCATGCGGTCATGCAGCACGTCGGCGATCTGTTGCGCTTCGGCTTCGCTGAACTGACCGGCGACGTAGAAGGCGATACCGCGCTCCAGACGCTGGATCTTGCTCAGGCCGCAGTTGCGGGCGATGTCGCTGGCCTTGCTCGACCATGGCGAGATGGTGCCGAAACGCGGCAACACCAGAAACAGACGACCGGTCGGCTCTTGTACCGGAACGCTTGGGCCGTACTTCAGAAGGCGCGCTAGCACCTGCTGTTCGTCGCCGGTCAGGTCGCCGGTGACTTCGGCGAAGTGAGCGAATTCAGCATACAGGCCACTGACAGCTGGAACCTTCTGGCTCAGTTGCTCAAGGAGTTTGCTGTGGCGAAAGGCAGAAAGGGCAGGAGCGCCGCGCAGGATCAACATCTTCGGGACAGCCTCGGGAAGGGGTGTGCTTTGAGGCCGTGCATTCTAGCCTAAACCGCCCTCAACATCACCCGAAACGCTACGCACGGTTGCACTCGGGTATCAATCTGTGTTTCCGACTCCAGAGTCAGGTAAATCGGCTATACAGAGGCCGCTTATTTTTACTGTAACAAAAAGCCGCGAAGGCCCGTTTCCAAGGGGTTTCGTGCGGTTTTGTGATCGCTAGCAGACTGGCCCTGCGCTGTCGAGATATGGCGCCTGCAGCCGTTTGCGTATACTGCGCAGATGTTTTTCCCAACGGCTTTGCGTCCGCGGTACGCCAAATGGCTGATCGCAACCGGACTCTTCCTGATGCTCAGTGGCTGTGTTGATAAACCCAACACGCTGGAGCGCATAAAGGAGGATGGTGTGCTGCGCGTGATTACACGCAACAGCCCCGCCACCTACTTTCAGGATCGCAGCGGTGAAACCGGCTTCGAATACGAGCTGGTGAAGCGTTTCGCCGACGATTTGGGTGTCGAATTGAAAATCGAGACCGCCGACAACCTCGACGACCTTTTCAATCAGATCGGCAAACCCAACGGCCCGGTGCTGGCTGCCGCCGGTCTGGTCAGCAGCGAACAGCGCAAGCAGCAGGTGCGGTTCTCGCATTCCTACCTTGAAGTCACCCCGCAGATCATCTATCGCAATGGTCAGTCGCGGCCGACCGACCCGGGTGATCTGGTCGGCAAGAAGATCATGGTGCTCAAAGGCAGCACCCACGCCGAACAACTGGCGGAGCTGAAAAAGAAATTTCCCGGCATCGAATACGAAGAGTCCGACGCGGTTGAAGTGGTCGACCTGCTGCGCATGGTCGATGAAGGTCAGATTGACCTGACCCTGGTCGACTCCAACGAAGTGGCGATGAACCAGGTGTATTTCACCAACATCCGCGTCGCCTTCGACCTCGGCGATGCGCGCAGCCAAAGTTGGGCGGTAGGCCCGGGCGAAGACAACAGTCTGCTCAACGAGATCAACGCGTATCTGGACAAGGTGCAGAAGAATGGCACCCTGCAACGCTTGAAAGATCGCTACTACGGCCACGTTGACGTCCTCGGCTACATGGGCGCCACCACGTTCGCCCAGCACTTGCAGCAGCGCCTGCCGAAGTACGAACAGCACTTCAAGAATTACGCGAAGAAAGAGAAAGTCGACTGGCGCCTGCTCGCGGCCATTGGTTATCAGGAATCGCTCTGGCAACCGACCGTCACCTCGAAGACCGGCGTGCGCGGGCTGATGATGCTGACCCAGAACACCGCTCAGGCGATGGGCGTGTCCAACCGCCTCGATCCGAAGCAGAGCATCATGGGCGGGGCGAAATACCTGGCTTATATGAAGGATCAGCTCGACGATTCGATCAAGGAACCGGATCGCACCTGGTTCGCCCTGGCGGCGTACAACGTTGGCAGCGGTCACCTCGATGACGCGCGCAAACTGACGGCCAAGGAAGGGTTGAACCCGGACAAGTGGCTGGACGTGAAGAAGATTTTGCCGCGCCTGTCGCAGAAGCAGTGGTACAGCAAAACCCGTTACGGCTATGCCCGGGGCGGCGAACCGGTGCATTTTGTGGCGAACATTCGTCGTTATTACGACATTCTGACCTGGGTGACGCAGCCGCAGCTTGAGGGCGACCAGGTGGCTGAAGGCAATTTGCATGTGCCGGCCATCGACAAGTCAAAACCTGCTCAAGAACCTGCCCCGCTTTAAAGCAAAAGATCGCAGCCTTCGGCAGCTCCTACAGGGTTATGTATACCTGTAGGAGCTGCCGAAGGCTG
>NZ_RWIL01000043.1:0-8200 GCF_009764635.1 Pseudomonas sp. PB103
TTGAGCATTACAACGAGCAGCATCCGCACAGCGCTTTGAACTATCGCTCACCGAGGGAGTTCAGGCGCTTGGCAGCTGCATCAATTTAACGGGGAGTTGGTGTCCGGTTTTGTAGGGGCAAGTCCAGCGAGGTTGTTGAGCATTTTGCTAGGGGTAAGGCATAGATAAGGGGACGGACCGATTTAGAGATACGTGATGGGAATGACGTCTCGATAAACGGCAATGTTTAAAAAGACATCTCTAGTCACTCTCTCAGGCTACACATCCTTGCGCCTTTGCCTACAGCTACGCCAGAATCCGCCGGCTTGTGCGCTTTTGGGTCGGATTCTATTGTGGTTCGGTCGCTGACGAATCAGCGATCGGGTTTGGTAGCCCGGTTTAGACTTGGCGCATAGCGTCACCCGATGCAGGCCTTTTTGAGGCTGTGTATTTATGGTGGCCATGCGCAGGGCGTCTTCGGGCGCGCCGGTTCTCCAAGTCACCGGTCTACCAACCTTCGTATGGCCACCACCCCTTCGTTTGGTAGCGAAAGATGATGGCTCCTTTTCTATGATTTGGAGATTCACTCATGATCAAACCAACACCCAACCCACCTGAAACCGCCTCGGTTTCCCCCTACGAATCCATCGATTCCAAAAAACTCCACGAAGCCGCCGACCGCGCGCTCGACCATTACCTCTGTCCGCCCGGTTCCACGCCGCCTCCACGTAAAAACCGTGGGATGTACGCCGTGACGGCGGACAACAAAACCGAAGAACTGCTGGTCGATGCCAGTGCAACACTCGCTTCGGCCAAAACCATCGCCCAGAACGTCTCCAGCCTGTTGCCGGCATCGCAGCGCCAGGCACTGGCGGGGATTGCGCAGTTGATCATGCTCGGGGAGTTGGCGGTGAATCGGGCGTTGGATAATTTGCAATTGCCGGAGTGATGCGGGTGCCGTGATCACCTGGTGATTGATCGGGTGTTCATTCTGGCGCCTTCGCGAGCAGGCTCGCTCCCACAGGGTTTTATGCTGATTGCAGATGTTGTGTACGACGCTGATACCTGTGGGAGCAAACATTGGCTACGGATCTATTTCTACCCCACCCAGTACCGCTATAAAACATTGATGGTTTGAGCCCGGCGTCTGCGAGTCAGAAAACCGGATTTTCCCTACAATGAACACCGATCCATCCTGCATTCAAATCTGAGTCCGTTCGCCAAAGTCCTGCGTTTTCAGAACGGGACACGGACGTGACCAGACTCATCCCACAAAGCGAGTTCCATAGTCAGCGAGAGCAGATCCTCGATTCCTACCAATCCATGGAACACTTCCGACAGGCATTGAATCGCCCGGACGACTTACCCGGATTCGACGACTTGTTAAACGCCATGTGCCTGCATCGTGACAACTACATGCAAGGCGCGAATGAGCAAAAACTCATCGATGCTGTGCGTAACGGTGATTGGGCAATGGGAAAACTTGTGTGTGCTTGTGGTCGGTGCGGCAGGGTCCGTGGAGACAGGAACAAAGATGACGGAGCTAGGAGAGTTATTGGGGCAAGAAATTCATGAGTATTCCGATTAATGGAAATCACCAGCACAGTATTTGCCTTGGCATGTGGGGCGCAAATCATGATGGGCGTGATCAACTGCGCAATGATTTTCTACTCCGTTTACACAAAACTCGATGCTCTGGAAAAACACTTTGATGAGTGGCTGTACCTATCCATGGACTGTGGTTCATCAGGGGGAAGTTTTTACTCGAGAACTCAGCGGATGGCCGCTGTCAGCCGGCTGATTACATCCAAGAGTATCCAACGGCAGGAACCCTTGTTGATTGACGCCGTTCAACGCCTTCCCAGAGGACTCAGGTTTTGGGCGACGAGTCCATTTCATGTCGGCTATTTCGTGTGGGGTGGATCGTGGGTGGTTTGGCTTTATGGGAAATACAGAGGTTTTCTGTAATGGGGCAAAAAGACAATCAGTCCTTCGGTGAGGTCGGTTACGAACTCTCCCCATGACTGAAATCAAACTTCTGTTCGCCGCCACTGGCATTGCGTTACTGGTGCTGATCATCTCCAACGTTCTGGTGATGATCTATGTCGGGTATTTCAAGCTTTCCGAAATTGAATTGCACCTTGAAAATTGCTTTCTGCTCCACAGCTGCCCGCAGAAGGGACGTTCCGGGTTTTGGGCGCGCAGGTACAGGCTCAATCTGATCACTGCTTTGCTGCGTAAACGTCCTTCGCGCCTGTTGCTGGATAATCCGGGTGCCCTCGAAGATGTCCGGAGCCTTCCGCTGAATTTGCGGCGGTGGGTCGAAATTCCATATCGATTGAATGCATTTTCTCTGCTGGGAATTCTGGCTTTGTATGGTTGGGCGGAATATTTAGGACTGTTCGAGTAAGCACCAGGCTAGCAATCTCGGCCATTTTCTTACGTCTATTGGGATAAGGGGACGGATCTGTTGCGGGTACGTGACGGAATGAGGTCTCGATAAACGCGAACGTTTAAAAACATCTCCAGACATTCTCGCAGGCTACACATCCTTGCGCCTTTGCCTACAGCTACGCCAGAATCCGCCGGCTTGTGCGCCTTGGGGGCGGGTTCTATTGTGTTGCGGTCGCTGACGAATCAGCGATCGGGTTTAGCGACTCGGCTCAAGTTGAAGGTGCATCAGCGTTCCAGGCTTCGTTGCGGATCTGTATGTCTGCAATTTCGTTATGGTGGCTGTATGCGGGAGACCTTTCGAGGTCTACCGGGTGCCTTTGACCGGTTCGCTAACCTGCGTACAGCCGCCACCCTTCCTGTTTAGCGACAGGAATTGGCAGCTTCACTTCAAAGGAGCTTCACCATGATCAAACCAACACCCAACCCGCCCGAAACCGTTTCGCTTTCCCCCTACGAATCCATCGATTCCAGAAAACTCCACGAAGCCGCCGACCGCGCGCTCGATCATTACCTCTGTCCACCCGGTTCCACGCCGCCGCCACGCAAAAACCGTGGGATGTACGCCGTCACGGCCGACAACAAAAACGAAGAACTGCTGACGGATGCCAGCGAAACGCTCGCTTCGGCCAAAACCATTGCGCAGAACGTCGCCAGTCTGTTGCCGGCGTCGCAGCGTCGGGCGTTGTTGGGGATCGCGCAGTTGATCATGCTCGGGGAGTTGGCGGTGAATCGGGCGCTGGATAATTTGCAGTTGCCGGAGTGATGCAGGTGTCAGGGCACTTGGTGATTGATCAGGTGTGAACTCTGGCGCCTTCGCGAGCAGGCTCGCTCCCACCTTTGAGTGTGTTCCAAGGTGGGAGTGTGCTGGCTCTCCAGCCGCGAGTGTCGGGTTGCTTTTTTTGCGTCAATCGACTGCCAAGTTATCCCGAGCCCACTGTTCAGCCGTAGTGACCTGAATCGACTGCTGTTCGTTGAACGTCCCCGCTTTAGGCCACGACACGCCTCTGCCTTGGGCAAATACGGCGCGGTATTTTTTGATGTGGTGGGTGGGGTCTTTTTCCAGTTCCTGCATCAGGTACGGCACCGTCCAGACGTTACGCTTGAAGGGCCGCCCCAGCACACGTTCAAGCAGGCTCGCCACCTGCCCATACGTCACCGTGTCGCCAGACAGGTACACGATCTCATTGCGAAAGCGCGGTTCGAAGAAAACGATGTCCGCTGTCAGCTTGCCGATGTCCTCGGGTGTCGTGAGCGTCACGCTGGTTTCCAGGCTGCCCAAGGCGTTGACGGTGTGGTTGTCAAAATCGACGACCTCAAAGACCGGCTCGAACAGAAAACTGGTGAACATGCCGGTCGAGATGATCACCCATTCGGTTTTATCCTGGGCGCGGAGCAACTCGCGCACGTCGAGTTGCGCATCGAACAAGTCCTGCGGACTGCCCCGGCCAATCACTTCGAAATCGACGCCAAACTGCCAGGGGAAGTAGCGCTTCACGCCGGAGCTGAGCGCTGCTGTCGCGAGTTTCATCGGCGTTTCACGGCCCGCGACCATGCCTGCGCAGCCTATGACGGTGTCGAATGCTGCGAACACTTCGGCCAGTTGATCGATGGAATCGTTAACCAGGTCTGCAGCAACCATCTGGATATCCAGGCTGCGCAGTTCATCGATTTCCAGTTTTTTCTCAGGGATTTGCGTGTTGATGGTCGAGTCCCTGAGCAGGACGCTGATGGTGCTGCCGGGCGAGCGCTTGGCTACCCGCGCAAGATTGCGCAGCACCGGCAGGCCGAGTTCTCCGGCGCCGAGTACGAGAATGGATTGTGGGGAAGGGTGGGTCGTTTCGGTCATGATGTCTCCTGAGATTCGTCTGTATGATTTGGCGATGCTGGCACGATTGCGCAGCGCTCAGAAGAAGGCACACGCGTGATACCAGGGGGACACATGACCGATGAGGAAACCCTTAGCCAGGCAGAAGCGATCTGCCAGACGCTAAGACGAGACGATGATGGCGTGCGGCGCGAAGTCCTGGCTCACGCCGGTAGCCGCTGGTCACTGGGTATCCTGCATGCCCTGGGTGTGTACGGCACGATGCGTCATGCCGAGATCAAACGGCAAATGACGGGCGTGACTCAGCGCATGTTGACCAAGACGCTGCGTGCGCTGGAACGCGATGGTCTGTTGATACGGCGGGAGTTGGCTCAAGTGCCGCCCCATGTTGAGTACGAGCTGACGGCGTTGGGGATGGAGTTGTTGGTTCGTATGTCGCCGATTTGGACGTGGGTTGTGGAGCACGTCGATGATTTTCGCGAGGCGCGTCGGGCGTTTGATGGTCAGAGTGGGAAAAAACCTGCTTGGCAGGTTCCGGTGGTGGGGCTGGTTGATTTGGATGCGGCCGATTGAATGGTCGCTTTGGTTCAGGCCATTGCCTGGAACGTTGCCAGTCTGTTGCCGGTTTTGGGGGGCTTGCGAGTAGAAGCGGCCCTCACCCCAGCCCTCTCCCGGAGGGAGAGGGGGCCGACCGAGTTGTCTTGCGGGGTACATCGACCTGAAAGATTTTGGCGATTATGGCTTTCAGGAAAAGGACCTGGATTGATTCTTGAAAAATAGATCCGTACCTTTGAATGTTCCTGACGGGGCACCGTATCAAGATTTGCCTAGTTGCCCAAATCAACGGCATTACCGTTAGCCCGGACATAATAATTATCGAATTCACCGCTTTCGACGAACTCGAAGCCATGGCGAGTGTAGAAGCGATTTGAAGCGCTTTCCTTGAGAGCACCCACCTTGATGGGACGCCCGATCTCATCCGCCTCTCTGAAAATCCGAGTGAGCACTTCAGAGCCGATTCCTGCTCCTTGAGCACTGGGTATCACATACAAGTGGTCAAGCAGCAGCTCGCTCTGCTGGTCTTTGATTACGACAAAACCGACCAGATCACCTGAGACTTCTATGCGGCGTGTGCTGTTAGCGTCGAACCCACCAAGAAATCGTTCGCGCGCACGATCCGGGTTAAATCGTCCAAGCCGTTCAAGGCTCTCGCGCATGGCCTCAATCCTGATGGCTACCAGATCTTCCAGGTCGTTATTGGACGCTGCGCATAAAACGACAGCGGAGTTTTGATCAGCGGAGGTTGGCATAACAGGCACCCTAAACATGGCCGGTCGGTGATTATAGAGAACAGAATCCGCATAACCACTACTGCCTCGGTTCAGTGGAGGCAATGGTTCCTTGTCAGCTTCAGGGGGATGTGTTAGCCGGACGCTTACGTCTGTTGAGGCAAGGGGACGGATCGGTGGTGGGGGCCGAGACGCAATGAAGATTCCGATAGATGCCAATGGTTAAAAAGACATCTCCCGACTCGAAAAAACTCTACGAAGCCGCCAGCGAAACGCTCGCTTCGGCCAAGACCATTGCGCAGAACGTCGCCGGTCTGTTGCCGGCGTCGCAACGTCGGGTTGTTGGGGGTTGCGCAGTTGATCATGCTTGGGGAGTTGGCGGTGAATCGGGTGTTGGATAATTTGCAGTTGCGGAGTGATGCGGGGGGCGGGATTACCGGGTGATTGAGCGGTGTTGGTTCTGGCGCTTTCGCGAGCAGGCTCACTCCTACAGGGGTTTTGGGTGGGGCATAGTAATTGTGTTCGGCTAAGGGGGAGTGGTCGACCATCTCCTTTACGGGGGATGGTCGACGTATTGTGCGAATTAGAAATTCGGGGTGTAGGAGAAACCTTGCGATGCTTCGGTATCGGAGAACGGTATTACCGGCGATTTCTTGTTGAACAGGCCATTGACGACGGAGCCTGGGAACATTTCGATGGAGTTGTTGAACAGTTCGACGTTGCGGTTGTAGATGGTGATGGCCGCGCCGACGTTTTCTTGTTGTTCGGTAATTTCGCGCATCATGTTGTTCGCCGATTCGGATGCTTTCAGGTCAGGGTAAGCCTCGAAGGTGACGCGCAAGCCACCCATCAGCTCCCGTGAGGCGGTTTCTACTGTCGCGAGGGCATTGCCGTCCGCTCCAGCAGGCAGGCTGTGGATCGCGCTGCGCAGGCCGGCGATTTTTTCGAGGAGGCTGGACTCGAAGACCATGAAGTCTGCGAGCACTTTTTGCAGTTGGTCGAGCACCTTTGTCTTCTGGCGTTCGTAAACGAGGACGTCCGACCAGGCACGTTGGACTCGGTTGTGACCGCCAACAATGCCGTTATAGATGATGACGACCGCTATGATGATGACTACGGCGATAACAATGGCGAGGGTGAGTGTAGTGTCCATGTCTTACTTCTCTTGGCGGCTTGTTAGGGGAGAGGCGGCAAAGTTGTCATCGTGCAGTTCACCGAGTGCATGGCTCCATTGGAGTGCAGACACCAGGCCCGGCAGTTCGACACCCGCAGCAATTTCTGCGTAAAACTCGTTGGGTGAAGACAGCGAATATTGAGTACCGAACGTGAGCAGGTCGCTGTTGGCGAAGCTGAGGCAGAGTTTTCCACTGTCGGCGAACTCCAGGTTCGGAACCTTGAGTACGTTGAATACCTTCAACAAGTGCAGCACCGTCGAAGGTTTGATGAACTTCGCACAGGTCATCTCGCTGCGCCCGGTCAAACGGAACGCTTTATTAAAATCCGGAGACGCCGTGTCCATGCGGCTCGGATAGTCGTTTTGTGATTGCCCGTCAGTTCTGACCGATACGCCGGTGACCCACGGAAAGTCGATGACCAGACTGTAGCGGTCGTAGTGGTCATACACCACTCGAGTCTCTGTTTTAGTGCCTCCCTTGCCGTCGTTAACGGTGGTTTTTACCTTTCGTTTGTCGACGTAGTGCAGGCGGTGGTACTCGTAAGCGAGGTTGTGCAGCGGGCCGGTAAATACACCCTGCATCGACTGCAGCAATTCGCGGCTGTAGTTGCCCCGCCGGTAATCAGCAAATTGCGCATCCAACTTGCTGAGGGTATAGCGCGGGTCTTCTGCCAGGCGGGTCAATCCGTTGTGGAAGTAGGATGACAGGCGAGCGATTCTGCTACTGAGTGAAGGCAAACGATCAGATTTGGTCTTCATCCATGCCAGACTTCCACCGGTAGAACCGATGCCGAGCACACCAAGGATCACGGGGAACAAGTCGGGGTCAATTTGCAGACGGTAAAAAAAAGAAGCGACGGTGTAGGTGTTCGCATACTTGGGAAAGGCCACAGCGCTCGCGATCAATAGCAGGCCCGCGCCGAAAAACCACCATGCGCGTGTGAAACTGAATTTGAGCGGGCCGTTGTACGAGACGAACTCTTGGATCGTCTTCAATAGGTCGGTATTGGATTGAGCCGTGGCAAGACTGGCTTCGCTGTCAGCCAGTAACTTGTTTAATTTCGCGTTCTGCGATGTGTTGGCCATGTCAGGTATCCATTGATTCAGGGATGCCTGATGCGCGAGCAACGGCCTGGATTGAGGATTTGGCTTTGTTCATAAACTGTCATAAATGTTGAAAAGGAGTGGACGATACCATTGTTGTGCCATCACTGCTTCTGGCGGATAGCAGGCATTGGCAATGGTCGAGCATTGCGACAGGCAATCCCCTGTTAAAGCGAAGCACACGCGCTGTTTCCGCTGCCCAAGATATTCATGTAGGAGCTGCCGAAGGCTGCGATCTTTTGACCTGGCCCCTCCGTGTCAGGCTACCTGTCGCCCTTGTTGATTGACTCAACTACTCAAGAGGGCGAAGGTGCTTAACAATGTCCAAAATGGGTAACCGCTACGACAACGACTTCAAAGATTGGGTCGTTCTGC